>NZ_CALIMQ010000205.1 GCF_938045535.1 uncultured Campylobacter sp.
TTGAGCCTATCTTCAAATTCGCCGCGGTACTTCGCGCCCGCAATCAGCGCACTCATATCAAGCGCGATGACGCGTTTATTTTGCAGGCTAAGCGGTACCTCTTTTTTGGCGATCAGCTGCGCAAGACCCTCGACGACCGCGGTTTTTCCCACGCCCGGCTCGCCGAGTAGGATAGGGTTATTTTTCGTCTTGCGGATTAAAATTTGCATCATTCGCGAGATTACCTCGTCGCGGCCGATGACCGGATCGAGCTCGCCCGCGATCGCCTTAGCGGTGAGATCGACGCCGAATTTACTAAGCGCTTCAAGCGTCTCGTCGGCGGTTTGCGAATCGATGCTTTTGCCGCCGCGAAGCGCCTCAAGCTCCTTTTTGATCTCGCTAAGATCTGCAAATTTAGATAGAATTTTCTTTAGCGGATCTGCGTTTAAATTTGCGATCAGCCAGGTATCTACGGCGATAAATTTATCGCCCGAGCTCGTCATCAGCCCTTTTGCGAGCTCTAGCGAGTTCATCAGCTCGCGCGAGATTCGCACGTTTTCCTTCGTGACGTTTGAGCTCGTAGGCAAATTCGAAATTTCGCTTTTGATCTCAAGCTCGACCGCGGTCTTTTCGATGCTAAATTTATTAAAAATTTGATTTAGCACAGAGCCGCTGTCGGCTACCAAAGCCCAGAGCATGTGCAATACGCCCACTTCGCTATTTTTGGAATGGATCGCCAAAGAAACGCTGCTTTCAAGCAAAGAGCGCATTTTATCGGTTAAAATTTCAATAGTTTCGTTCATAAATTTCTCCTAAAGTTGAAGTTGGTAGCATTATATAACTTTAGTGTCTTTATGTCAAGGTTTTTTAGTGAGATTTTAAAATTTTCGACTTAAATTTATCCGTAAACGCGCAAATTTCGTATGAAATTTACCTTATTTTTAGCCAATTTTCTATAAAATTCGCTACATTTTATTTTCAAGGATATGCTTTGCGACAAAAACACCTCTTCTTCGGCTTGGGATTCATATTTTCTCTATTTTTAGGCGTTAGTTTTTTTACCGGAAATTTACAAGCCAGAGAGGTCAATGCGACCAAAAAGCCAGACAGCGAAAAAACGCGTTTGGAGGCGCTAGCTAAGCTTACCAAAACGCTTGCGATCGTCGAGAACAATTATGTCGATGAGATGACCTTTTCGGAGCTTGTGGACAAGACGATCTCGGGGCTTATGAATAACCTCGACGCGCACTCAAGCTACATGGACGAAAAGGCGTTTAACGATACGAAAGTCCAGACCGAAGGCGAGTTTGGCGGGCTTGGAATTCAGGTGGGTATGAAAGACGGCGCTCTGACCGTCATCTCGCCTATCGAGGGTACGCCGGCGGATAAAAAGGGCATTCAGGCTAACGACGTGATCTTGCGTATCGATGGCAACGCGACCTTCGGCATCACGATCGACGATGCAGTCTCAAAAATGCGCGGCAAGCCGAAAACCAAAATCACTCTAACGATCGTGCGTAAGGGAGTTAGCAAGCCTTTCGACGTCGAGATTATCCGCGACATAATCAAAGTAGAATCGGTCTATGCTAAGATGATCGAGGATGATAAAATTTTATATCTGCGCGTTACGAATTTCGATCAGCACGTAGTGGCGGATGCGAGTAAATTTATAAAAGAGCACAAAGACGCCAAAGGCATTATTTTGGATCTGCGAAACAACCCGGGCGGGCTTTTGGATCAAGCGATCGGGCTTGTAAATTTATTCGTAAGCAAAGGTCTTATTGTCTCTCAAAAAGGGCGCGCAAAAAACGAGACCGAAGCACATAACGCCGATCCTAAAAAGAAGATCACCGATTTGCCTCTGGTAGTGCTAGTAAACGGCGGCAGCGCAAGCGCAAGCGAGATCGTAAGCGGCTCGCTTCAGGATCTAAAGCGTGCCGTGTTAGTTGGTGAAAAAACTTTTGGCAAGGGAAGCGTGCAGGTGATCCTGCCGATAGAGGATAAAGAAGCTCTGCGACTAACCATCGCGCGATACTATCTATCAAGTGGCCGCACCATCCAAGCGGTGGGCGTGACACCCGATCTCGTAGTGGCGCCGGGCAAGGTGCCGAGCCGCGACGAGGATGAATTCTCGCTAAAAGAAGCCGATCTCAAAAAGCACCTGCAAGGCGAGTTAGCCAAGGTCGAGACCAAGAAAAAAGATGCTCAGAAAAAGGATGAGAAAAGTTTCATCACCGCAGAGCAGATTAATAACGATATCCAGTTAAAAACCGCAATAGACGCGATAAAAATTCTAAACATCAAGTAAGGAGAGTGTGATGCAAGCTACCAAAAAAGAGCTTATCTACGAAGGCAAGGGCAAAAAGATGTGGTCGGTTAACGAAAGTGACGACCTTTTGATTTCGGAATTTAAAGATTCGCTGACGGCGTTTAACGGCGTCAAGAAGGCCGAAGAGAGTGGCAAAGGCGCGCTGAATTGTAAAATTTCGACGCTGATTTTTGATCTGCTTAAAAAGCACGGCATCGCCACTGCGCTAGTAGAGACGATCAGCCCGACCGAGCAGCTCGTAAAAAAATGTAAGATTTTCCCTCTTGAGATCATCGCTCGCAATATCGCTACCGGCTCGCTTACAAAGCGCCTGGGCATCAAAGAGGGCACGAAGCTTCCGTTTACGCTGGTGGAGTTTTGCTACAAAGACGATGAGCTGGGCGATCCGATACTAAACGACGAGCATTGCTTGCTGCTTGGCGCCGTAAAGAGCCAAAGCGAGCTTGACGAGCTCAAAAAGATCGCGCGCAAGATCAACGAAATTTTGATTAAATTTTTCGACGAGCGAAATTTAAAGCTCGTGGATTTCAAAATCGAACTCGGCAGGGATAAGGACGGAAATATCCTGCTTGCAGATGAGATCAGCCCCGATAGCTGCCGCTTTTGGGACAAACAAACTGACAAAAAGCTCGATAAGGACGTATTCAGGCAGGATCTCGGTAGCGTAAAAGTGGCCTACGAAGAGGTCTTGCGTAGAATTTTAGGATAAGCGATGAAGGTAATCGTAAACGTAAGACTTAAAGAGGGCGTGCTCGATCCGCAGGGCAAGGCGGTCAAACACGCCCTCGCTTCGCTTGGATTTAGCGGCGTGCGAGATGTGCGCGTAGCCAAACAGATCGTCCTTGAGCTAGATGACGAGGATAGGGATAAAATTTACGCTGACGTCGCTAGGATGTGCGATGAAATTTTGGCAAACACCGTCATTGAAGACTACGAGATCGTGATATGAAGGTAGCGATCATAAATTTCCCCGGTACCAACTGCGAGCGCGACAGCAAATACGCCTTTGACGCGCTGGGTTGCGAAACGCAGATAATCTGGCATAAAGAAACCGCTATAAATGCCGATCTGATCGTGCTTCCTGGCGGCTTTAGCCACGGAGATTATCTGCGAACCGCGGCGATTGCTAAATTTAGCCCCGTAATGCAAGCGGTGCTTGATCACGCGCGAAAGGGCGGCTATATTTTGGGTATCTGCAACGGCTTTCAGATGCTTTTGGAGCTAGGCTTGCTCGCAGGCGCGATGAATAAAAATATAAATTTAAGCTTTATCTCAAAATTTCACCATCTGCGCGTCGTTTCAAACGACAATAAATTTCTGCACTGTTGCGACAAGGGCGAAATTTTAAATATCCCGATCGCGCATGGCGAGGGAAACTATTATGCGCCTGCGGATACGCTAAAGTCGCTATACGACGAGGATTGCGTGCTGCTAAAATATTGCGACGAAAACGGCGCGGATCTAAATCCGAACGGCTCAGTGGACACAATCGCGGGGATTTGCGATAAAAACAAAAAGATTTTCGGCCTGATGCCGCATCCTGAGCGTGCGATAGAGCCTATTTTGGGCGGCACGGACGGAGAGAAAATGCTAAAAGGCTTAATTTGCTAAAAAGAATTCTTACTATTTTAGGTGTCTGTACGCTTGCGTTTGCTGCGCCGGAGATTGAGATCGATTCGCTTGATGATCTAAGTAAATATGCACCGAAAAAAGCTGAGGATAAGCCGGACGAGCCGCAGACGCGCGATAATTCCAAGGTAATGCTGAAGTATAATAAAAAAGAGGTTATGTCGATGGATAATCTAAGCATCGACGATCTCAAAGCTTTGGCGCCTACTAACGAAGTCGATCTGGATGTATCTGATGATAAGGTCTATCAGGACATTAAGCCCAAAGAGCTTACGCTAAAAGCCAGCGGGATGCCTAGAAAGGTGTATTGCAATCAAATTTTTAAGATTGACTTCGCCGTGTATTTAGGGCAGAAAATCACCGTCAAGCCAAAGCTAGAGATCAGCCGCACCAATGGTATGAAGTGGCTTAATGCCGATAATCTTACGTGGATTGAGGGTGACGAGATGTTTGAGACGACGCTGTGGTTTGCAGCAAGCGATAAGAGCGATAAGATAAATGAGCTCATTTTGACCTTGCAGCGCAACGGAGAATTCTTT
>NZ_CALIMQ010000206.1 GCF_938045535.1 uncultured Campylobacter sp.
TTTTTAAAGGCGCAGGGTGTGAAAGTGATCGTGACCGATCACCACTTGCCACCGGAAACGTTGCCGAACGCCGATGCCATTGTGAATCCGAATTTGGCGCATTGCGGTTTCCCGTCAAAAAATTTGGCCGGTGTGGGCGTTACTTTTTATCTGATGCTTGCCTTGCGGGCAAAATTCCGCGAAAAAATTATCGTCTGTGCTAGCTGGGAGGATCGCTTAGACGGCGTTAAGATCGACTTTCGCTTCAATAAGCTAAGCGCGCTAAAAAGCCTGCCCGAGTTTCACTACGCGCTGGTTTTTGCGGAAAAGAGCGCGATCTTGCAGCTTCTAAATCAAAAACCGCAAGAAAAAAATCTATTTTTTTAAAGGCAGCGGATGCAGAGCTTTAATGAAATTTTAAACGGAAATTTTTGGCTAAAGAGGCTTTACGAAAAGGGGCTATTGCGCGAGGTGAAGGAGCAGATCGGCACCGAGCTTGAGATAGCGCACGCAAGCTATATCGAGGTTAAGCGCGAGCACTCGCAGGCGCTGCTTTTTACGAACGTGCGAAACGCGCAGGGCAAACAGATGCCGCCGGTGCTAACCAATATTTTCGGCTCCTTCGAGGCGTTAAATTTAATCCTCGGTCGCGAACCTGACGAGATCGCCGCCGAGATTGAGGGCCTGCTAAAGCCGAAGCGTCCGCAAAGCTTCGGCGAAAAGCTTGATTTCTTGGCGCACTTAATCTCGCTGCGTAAAATTTTTGTAAAGCGTCTTAGTGGTCGCGGAGAGTGCCAGCAGGTCGCGCATCTGAGCGCCGATGTCGATCTTGGCGAGCTTCCTGTGCTTAAGACCTGGGAGAATGATGGCGGCGCGTTTATCACGATGGGGCAGGTCTATACGAAGGATCTGAACTCGCAAACGCAAAATCTCGGCATGTATCGCCTGCAAATTTACGGGCGCGACCGCTTGGGGATGCATTGGCAGATACACAAGGACGGTGCTGGTTTTTTCGACGAATATCGCAAAGCTGGGCGCAAGATGCCCGTATCCGTGGCGATCGGCGGCGATCCGCTCTATATCTGGTGCGGTCAGGCGCCGCTGCCAAAGGGGATTTTTGAGCTGCTACTTTACGGCTTCATCCGCCGCAGCCCCGCTCGCCTCGTAAAATCGCTTACGAATGAAATTTACGTTCCCGCGGATGCGGACTACGTGATCGAGGGCTTTGTCGATCCCGCAGTAAGCGAGCCGGAGGGGCCTTTCGGCGATCACACTGGATATTACACGCCGGTAGAACCATTCCCGGTGATGGAGGTTAGCGCGATCACGCACAAGCGCGCGCCCATATTTCACGCTACCGTCGTGGGCAAGCCGCCGCTTGAGGATAAATTTATGGGGTACGCGACCGAGCGGATCTTTTTGCCGCTGTTTCGCACGAGCGCGCCCGATCTGATCGATTATAAAATGCCCGAAAACGGCGTATTTCACAATTTGATTTTGGCTAAGATCGCCGTGCGCTACCCCGCTGCGGCTAAGCAGATCATGCACGCGTTTTGGGGCGTGGGGCAGATGAGCTTCGTAAAACACGCCGTTTTCGTGCCACAGGACGCGCCGAGCTTAGATGAGTACGAGGCGTTTACGAAGTACGTCCTAAACCGCATAGGCGCGCGCAGCCTCGTTTTTAGCGAGGGGGTGTGCGATCAGCTAGATCACGCAAGCCCGAACTCCTGCTTCGGCGGTAAGCTCGGTATCGATGCGACGGCGGATTTAAGCTCGCAGGCACCGCAAATTTTAAGCGACGAGGAGCTGCTAGCGAAATTTCAAAGCGAGGAGCCCGCTATTTTGGCGCTTAAGCAGTACTTTTGCGATACGAAAAACCCGCTCGTGCTGATAAACATAGACAAAAAAGAGCTCGTAGAGCGGAGCTGGCGGCGGCTTTTGAAATTTAGCGAGTATTTTAAAATTTTGATTTTTACAGATGCGAGAAACGACGCGAGCAACCTCTATATGAGCGTTTGGCGCGTCGTAAATAGCATCGATGCGCTGCGCGACGTGTTTGTGACGCAGGACGATCGCATCTGCATCGATGCTACGAGCAAGCACGAGTGGGAGGGCTATACGCGCCGGTGGCCGCAGGAGACGCTTTGTAGCCGCGAAGTCGTAGCAAGCCTCATAGAGCGCGGCATCGTGCAGGACAAACTCGAGCTATTTAAGAAATTTGAAATTTTTTGAAGTGCGGGGCGAAATTTCGCACGGATCTGAAATTTTAAAATTTAGCTTTGGTTTTAAGGTTGCGCGTTAAATTTAGAGGGAATTTCATCTAATTTTACGAGCTCGAAGCGGTAAAATTTCATAAAATTTGCCGCTGCGCGAGGGTTAAAATTTTAAGGCGTAAAATTTGCTGCGGCGTAAATTTTAAAATTTCAAAAATTTTTTAAAGCGGCGCAAAAGCCTGGTATAGCGCAAACGGGCATAAAATGAAAGGACATAAATGATAGAGTGGATACAAAATTTTTTTAGCGGAGTGATTCCGAAGCTGCTACTAAACGCGACGCTGGAGACGCTGTATATGACCTTCGTAAGCACGGCTTTGGCGTTTATTCTGGGGCTCGTGCTTGCGATCGTGCTTATTCTTACGCGCCGCGGCGGGCTGTGCGAAAACCGCATCGTTTACGCCGTGCTGGACGTCGTGATAAACACGCTGCGAAGCTTTCCGTTTATAATTTTGCTGATCGTGCTCTTTCCGCTTACGAAGCTTCTTGTCGGCACGAGCATCGGCACCACCGCGGCGATCGTGCCGCTTACTATCGGCTCGGCGCCCTTTATCGCTCGCCTAATCGAAAGCGCGCTGCTAGAGGTCGATAGCGGCGTGATCGAGGCGGCGAAGAGCTTTGGAGCGAGCAAGACGCAGATTATCTTCCGCGTAATGTTCGTCGAGGCGCTTCCTAGCATCATCGGCGCGATTACGCTGACGCTCATCGTCATCATCGGATTTACGGCGATGGCGGGCACTGTCGGCGGTGGCGGGCTCGGCGACGTGGCGATCCGCTATGGCTTTCAGCGCTTCCGCCCCGACATAATGGCATACACCGTCGTGATCCTGATAGTGCTCGTGCAGATAATCCAAAGCATAGGAAATTTGCTCTATAAA
>NZ_CALIMQ010000207.1 GCF_938045535.1 uncultured Campylobacter sp.
CTAGCGCGTTTATTTTTGCGGCTTCGACGCACGGCGACGGACAGATCCAGGCTAAATTTGACGACAAATTGGAGCTTTTGAATAAAACTGATTTTGACGGACGCAAGGTCGCGCTCATAGGCGTCGGTAACGTCGAGCGCCACGGCAGCGATTTTTGCAGCGGTATGAGTGCGTTTTTGCCAGTGCTTAAAAAGGCTCGTCTCATCGGCGCTTGGGGCGCGGAGGGCTATAAATTTAAACATTCGCGCGCCTTCATAAACGGCAAATTTGTAGGTCTTACGATCGATTTTAAGGGCGATGAGCACTGGCAGGCGAGGACCGATAAATGGATCGCTGCGGTTAAAGGCGAGTTTTAAATATTTCAATTTTTGTGCGACCGACCGAGCTCTGGGCTCATCGAGCCTAAAGCTCGTTAAATTTCCCCATTAAATTTCACGCTTTGCTTGAAAGCGGCGCCCTCTTAAATTTTACTCGTTGCGCTGTTAGAATTTCTACCGCACCCAAGCTTCACCAGCTCATGCTGCGTAAAATTTATCGCTAGCGGGAGCCGCAAATTCCGGCTTGCTGCGCCGAATAGCTCTAAACAATTACCGCGATAAAATTTAGTTCGCGGCAACTTGCAAGCTGTTCGTGTGATAAAGCGATAAATTCCGCCCGTGATGCTTGTACGCCATTGGTGCGATAAAATCTTGCTTTCGCGACAAAATTTCGCTCGCGCGGCATCTATGTATCGCTCGCGCGTCAAAATTTCACGCTCTGCTTCCGAGCGGGGCCCCCTCGTCAAAATTTTAAAATTTTTAATTCAAAAAGTCGCCGTGTTTTACAAGCTGTACCGCTTGAAATCGCGCAGATAGGATGAAATTTTAATCCGCCCAAGCTTCAATTCTGTTCGCGCGGCGATCAATTTAATACAGCAAATTTAATGCGATCGATTTATAAAATCACCGCCCGAGCCTCAAATATCAGCGCCGCATTAGAAAAGTTATTTTATAATAACCGCATATCAAAATTTAAGGCGATCTATGAAGAGGCTTCTATTTTTCGTCGTTTTTGCGCTGGCCGCCCTCGCCGCGGCGATCTACTTCAATCTCGATAGGCGCGAAGAGGTCGCGCACAAGGCCTACGGCATCATCGACATCAGGCAGAGCTCGCTTAGCTTCGAGCGCAGCGGCCGCATTAGCGCGCTTTATCGCGACGAGGGCGATTTCGTGCAGGCTGGCGATGTTTTGGCAGCTCTGGATACGGCGGATCTGAGCTATCAAAGACGTATTCAGATCGCGAGATGCGACGGGCTTAAATTTAGCTTGCAAAAGCTGCAAAGCGGCTTTCGTAGCGAGGAGATCGAGATGGCGGCGGCGAACGTAAGCGCGCTGCAAAACGCCCTACAGCTCGCTACTTTGACGAACGAGCGCCTAAAAAGCCTAGGCAAAACCAACTCCGCGTCCAAGCAGCAGATCGACGAGGCGTTTTACTCGATGAAGCGCACGCAAGCTCAGCTGCAAAGCGCGCAGGCTAATCTGCGTCAGCTTCAAAGCGGCTACCGCGGCGAGGATGTCGGCGCCGCGCGCGCAAATTTGGCAAGCTGCGAGGAAAATTTAAAATATCTGAACTACCAAATCGAGACGCAAAGCGTGCTAAAAGCGCCATTTAGCGGGCAGATCAGAGCGCGCCTTAAGGAGCTCGGCGACATCAGCATACCAAGCGTGGGCGTTTTTGAGCTCAGCGAAGTAAAAAATAAGCGCGCGAAATTTTATCTGAGCGAAAATCAGCTCCGCTTCCTGCGTGCCGGACATAGCGTACGGATCATCGCGGCGGACGGCTCTAGCGCGAGCGCAAAGGTCGCCTACGTAAGCCAAACCGCGATGTACACGCCCCGCACGGTGCAGACCGAGGAGCTACGCGCCGATCTCGTGTGGGAGGCGCGCGCCGATTTTAGCGACGAAGATGGGCAGTTTCGCTTAGGTCAGCCGATCAGCGTGGAATTTTAACATGCAAGCGCTGCGAGTAAAATTTTAATGCATGAGCGAAATTTTAGCGCGCGGACGGCACTTTGGACACTGCGGGCAAAATTTGGATAGCAAAGCTCGTCGCCCGGTAAAATTTTACGCAACGCCGCGTGAGCCGTGTATACGGCGTGAGCCTGATAAAATTTTAAAAGCGCGCTTCGAGGCGGAATTTAGACGGCGCCTGTTCGGCAGAGCAGGGCGATGAATTTCGTCGTGCCTAAAATAGATCGTCTCGGCGGCGATAAAATGCTGTATGTTTATAACGAAGCCGTACAAAGGTGGCGCAAAATTTATCGCATGAGTTTTGCGCGAGCCGGCAGCGGCTTTGGATAAAAGATCGGAATTCTCAGCGCGGCGAGTAAAATTTCGGCGAAATTTTGGCGCAAAGCAGCGCGGGTTAAATTTTAAAATTTGCGGCTCGGAGACGAGGTAAAAGTAGGGCGGTATAGCGGCAACGAGCTTTATTTCTAGC
>NZ_CALIMQ010000208.1 GCF_938045535.1 uncultured Campylobacter sp.
CTCGCCCTGCTCTTTTTGCACCAGATCGTCGCGACCGCCCGCGCGATTTTATTATCGCGGGCTATATTCCTGCATCATCACCACGGGCAGAAACAGTACCGTTCCCACGATTATTATCGGCACAGCTACGATGGTGCTTATCGTATACAATAGGGCGTTGCCCTCGCAGCGTTCAGGCCTAACCTCGATGTTTGCCGGAATCGGAGAGCGCAGCCTATCGCTTGGCTTCATTATTTCGCTAAGATTTTTGATCTGTACGACGCGCGCATCGAAGTAGAAAATCGCTTCTATCTCGCCTTTTTTCTCATCGATTTCGATGCGGTTCGCTAGAGCTTTGATTTTGGCGACGTCTGCTCCTGCGGCAGAGTTTAAAAAAGCACTGAAGCTACCGCGCACCTCGCCGTTTTTCGCATCCATCACTTCGATCTGCACAAACTCGCGCTTAAGCCCCTTGGCGTATCCGCCATCGTAAAATTCCGAGATTTTCTTAAGCGACGAGCCATCCGTCAGCACATAGCTGAGCTTCTCGCCTACGATGTATTCCTTGCCATCGTTTATGAAAAATGCCGTGATCTTTTCGGGCGTTTCGTTCGCCCCAGGCACTACGTTTTGTTTGCACTGGCACCCCACAAGCAGGACAGCTAGTAAAACTGCGATAAATTTTTTCATGATGATCCTTTAAAATTTTAAATTAGCGTATAAATTCCGCAGCCAAAGCTCTATCTCAAAAAATTTCAGCGGTGAAATTTTACGTCGATACAATTTAGCCGTAGCCGAAATTTAGCCTCAAACGCAGGCTACTTCAGTGCCGCTTTGACCGCCTCGCTCAGCCGCTTGCCGTCCACGCTTGAGCCAAGCGCTTCTTTGGCGGCTTTCATCACGCGCCCCATATCCTTTGTGCCGCTCGCACCGAGCTCGGCGATTAGCGAGCTAACCTCGGCTGCAAGCTCGGCATCGCTTAGCTGCGCTGGCAGATAGGACGCGATGATCTCGATCTCGCCCTGCTCTTTTTGCACCAGATCGTCGCGACCGCCCGCGCGATACTGCTGTACGGAGTCGTTTCGGCGCTTGATCTCGCTTTGAAGTATGCTAAAGACGCGCTCGTCGCTAAGGCTGATGCGCTCGTCCACCTCGACCTGCTTAAGCGCGGCGTTAAGCATCCGCAGGCTGTCTCTGCGGAAGTGATCGCCGCTTTTCATCGCCGTTTTTATGTCTTCTAAAATTCGCTCTCGCACACCCATTTTTCACTCCTTTAGATTGAAATTTCGGCGCTAATTGTAGCAAATTTAAAATTTGGCTCGGGTAAATTTAAGAGGATGAAATTTTAAAATTTTAAAGATTTAGAGTGATTTGCGGCTAAATTTAAAGCTCGCGCGGCTACCCTTTGCAGCAAAAGCTCACGCACAAAAGGCTCGCGCAAAGCCGAGTAAAATTTAAAAGCCCCGCAAGGAATAAAATTCCTGCGAGGCAAAGCGAGTAATTAAAGCTCACAAAAGCTCTATTTAGCGCGCGAGAATATCATTCGCACGATTTGAAGCAAGAAGCACACGCTTCCAACCAAAAAGATCGTATCGCCGATGATGCGCGCCCAGCGGAGCCCATAGAGGCTATCTTTTTGCAAGAATTCCGCACTTCTTGCGTACCACATACCCACGTCGATCGCCGCAAACGCCTGCAAAATTCCAACCGGCAGAAGCGAGATTAGCACCATTAGAAGCAGACCCGCGTTAAGCGCCCAAAAGCCGATCTTCATAAGCGTATCGTCGAAGCTTTTTTGCCTGTAGATATACAGCGCCACGAGCCACACGAAGCCGAGCGCCAAAAAGCCGTATACGCCAAATAGCGCCGTATGAGCGTGCACTGCGGTGGTGTTTAAGCCCTGGATGTAAAATAGCGCAAGCGGCGGGTTGATTAAAAAGCCGAAAACGCCCGCGCCCAGCATATTCCAAAACGCCACTGCGATGAAGCAGTAAAGCGGCCATTTTAGACGCTTAGCCCAATCCTGCGCAAATTGAAGTTTGTAATAGTGAAACGCCTCCGAGCCCAAAAGCACCAAAGGAACGACCTCAAGCGCCGAGAAGCTCGCACCCACAGCCATTATCGGCGTAGTGGTGCCCGCAAAATAGAGGTGGTGGAAGGTACCAGGAATTCCGCCTATTAGGAAAATCGATGCGCTAGCAATCGAGGTGTAGGTAGCAAATTTCTTGCTTACTAAGCCCAAGGACGCGAACACGAACGCCAAAGACGCAGTCGCGAAAACCTCGAAAAATCCCTCGACCCAAAGGTGCACGACCCACCAGCGCCAATACTCCATCACAGGGATCGGCGAGCGCTGTCCGTAAAATAGCCCCGCGCCGTAAAAAAGCCCCACGGCGATAACCGAAGCGGTAAAGATCGCCAATAAATTCTTATCGCCCTCGGCTCTAAAGCCCGCGATAAAGCCGCGAAGCACGAGTACCATCCAGATCACAAGGCCCACAAACAGTATCAGCTGCCAAATTCTACCGAGGTCTAAATACTCGTATCCTTGATGTCCGATCCAGAAACTGCTGCTTGGATCCATCTTACCCGCAATCGCCATGTATTCGCCCGCGAAGCTGCCGACGACTAAGAAAAGAAGCGCGTAGAAAAGCACGTCCACGCCGAGCTTTTGAAATTTAGGATCCTTGCCGCCGTTGATGATCGGCGCTAGAAACAATCCCGCCGCCAAAAAGCCCGTAGCGATCCAGAAAATCGACGCCTGCACGTGCCAGGTGCGCGCTAGCGAGTAAGGGATATACTGCGAAATATCAAGCCCGAAAAAGGACTGACCCTCGATCGTATAGTGCGCAACAAAGCCGCCGATGAAGGCCTGAAATGCAAACAACGCAATCGCTACGAAAAGGTACTTGCCGAGCGCCTTTTGCGACGGCGTAAGCGCTAAAGCGGCGATCGGATCGGCGTTTAGCTTCGCAGGAGCCTCGAAATCCTCGTCCTTTTTGCCGTAGAAATTTCCAAACCACACCAGCAAACCAATGCCGGTAAGCAAAACAACGAGGCTTACGATAGTCCAAATGACGTTTTCCGTGGTAGGGACATTGTCTATCAGCGGCTCGTGCGGCCAGTTATTGGTATAGGTCGCCTCTCCGCTCGGACGATCCGTAGAAACCGCCCATGCAGTCCAAAAGATGAAATCCACGAGCTCGGCGCGGTGTTGCTCGTTTGCGAGCGTGTTTTCCTTCATCGCGTAATCCTCGCGAAGCTTTTTAAAGCGCGGATCGTTTCCGAAAACGCCCATGTACTCGTCTTTTACGACAGCCATGGCCTTCAAGCGATCATCGCTTAGCTTGACGGTGCCGTCTTTTACGGTGTTGGTGCGGTACTCGGCCTTGGTAAGCGCCTTGATCTGAGCCTTTTGCTCGTCATTTAAGGCATCAAATTTCACGCCGAAACGCTCCTGCGCCTTGATATCCATAAACGCGACCAGCTCCTTATGCAGCCAATCCGCGCTCCAATCGGGCGCCTGATACGCTCCGTGACCCCAGATCGAGCCTACCTGCATACCGCCGATACTCTGCCAGGCCTCCTGCCCGCGGTAAATACGCTCGGTGCTGATTAGCTCAGCTCCGCTAGCATCGGTAAATTTTACCACCGGCGGAGACTG
>NZ_CALIMQ010000209.1 GCF_938045535.1 uncultured Campylobacter sp.
TCCATACAATCACTGGGATTATAGGCGGAATACTGATGTTGGAAGCCAAAAAGGCCAAGGACTTATTCAGCCCCAATAGTACCGAAAAGGTAATAGTTAGTGCCGTTTGCAAGCCCCATAAGGGGGAAATACCAAAAAAAACACCCAAAGCTATAGAAAAGGCTTTCTTGCTATCGGAGAGTTTCGTCTCTAAAAGATCTTCCTTAAGAAACGCTCTAAAACTTTTTTTTTGAAACTTCCTCAGAAAATCACGGGGCTTGATATAAAAAAGGGCTATAAGCACCAAAACTGTGTTGAGCAAACTTATTCGCACAAAATCCCACACAGGCCGAAAGTGAGAGACCCGCTCTTGTGGATCATAGAGCACTCGTATAGGTACGGACTTTATAGGTACTCCACGCCAACTGCTTCTAACAAGTACTTCTATCTCAAACTCAAACTTGCCTGTAAAATAGCGCTTCGGTATCCCCTCAAGCGGGTATAAGCGGTAACCTGACTGGGTATCGGGCAGCCTCACACCTGTCTCCAAGTGAAACCAAAAGTTGGAAAACTTATGCCCAAAACTACTCTTTCTTGGGACACCCTCCACAGTCATATCGCGGTTACCTACCAAGAGCGTGAGGGTAGGTTCTTGAGCTATAGCAGTAAGGAAATGAGCTATATCCTCTGGGAAGTGTTGCCCATCGGAATCTATCGTCAGCACATACTGGTAGCCCTTGGTTCTTGCCACACGAAAGCCCTCTTGCAAGGCCTTGCCCTTGCCTTTGTTCTGAGTGAAGGTAATGACTTCTATTTGAGGATAACGAGCAAGGATCTCGGCTGTACTATCAGTGGAGCCATCATTAACAACAATTACCTCAGGGGTATAGGAAAGAACCCCATCCAATACTCTGGAAAGGGTCTTTTCGTTGTTATAAGTAGGAATAAGTACAGCGTAATTAATGGTCAATGGTTAAATTTTTAACTAAATTTTTCAAATCCTTTACGCCTTTTTAGTATCGCTGATTTCGGCGTCTTTGATCTCTTCCTCTGCCTTTTTCTCGACCTTCTCAGGCGTATCGTCCTCCATCTCTTTTTTGAAGGTCTTAATGCCCTTACCTACGCCCTTTGCGAGCTCGGGGCTTTTTAGCTCCGAAAAGTAACACGATGATCGCTAAGATAATTAGCAGTTGTTGAACGCTTACGCCCATTTTTTCTCCTTTAAATTTTCCAAATTTCGATTAGCTTGCCTATGTCGCGGCTTGCCGTTTCTAGTTTGATAGTTTTGTAGATTGATCTTAAATTTTCATACGCCGCTTCCAGGCGGTCGTTTATTATGAAATAATCATACTCGCCTAGGCGCTCCATCTCCTCTTGCGCGTTTTGCAGGCGTAAAGCAATATCGGCAGGATCATTATCGCCGCGAGCGCGCAACCTATCCCTAAGCTCCGACAAGCTCGGCGTAGTAATAAATACGCTAGTAAGCTCGCTTTTAGGCACTTTACTGCGCACGATCTCATATCCTTGCACATCGATGTCAAAAATCACGATCTTACCCCGCTCAAGCTCGCTCGTAGCAGCTTTTAGCGAAGTACCGTAAAATTTGCCGTGCACGTTCGCCCACTCCAAAAAGTCGCCGCGATCGATGCCTGCGCGAAACTCGCTCTCGTTTATGAAATGGTAATTCACGCCGTCCGCTTCGCCCGCACGCATTTCGCGCGTCGTAGAGGAGATCGAGAAGTATATCTGCTCGCCAAATTCTGCGATAAGACGCTTTATGAGCGTACTTTTGCCGCTACCGCTGGGACCGGAGACGAGCAAAATTTTGCCTTTCACTATCTGTCTCCAAACGATATGTCAATATTGATCTTGAAGTCCTTCAGCGCGTCTTTGGCGTCCTTGCTACCCGCAAATTTCTCGATCGTGTTTGCGATGCCCGCTTCCAGATCATCGCGCAGTTTGGTTTTCAGCTCCTCGGCGCTCGGTTTTTTACCATGCTCGTTACGCAGCGACTCGCTTTTGGTGCTAGACCCTAGCTCGCTTGCCATAAGGCTAGCAAACTCCGCCGCAGCCGAAGCGGCAAGCTCATTCGGCATAGCTTGCGCGCCAAATTTCATCTCATTTACCTGCTCGGACGCGCCGAATTTATGCGCTTTAAATTCGGTGCGCTCCGAAGGCTTTGAAGCATTAAATTTTATCTGCTGCGCGGCGCTCTTTGTAGGCTTACCGGATTTAAATTGCTCGCTATCTGCAGAGCTTGTGGCAAACGAGTTTGCGAAATCGCCCTCCATAGCGCGCAAAAATCCGTCCGCAAACCCGCCAGCAACGCTATCATATTGTTCGCTTTGCTTCGGTAAATCTGAGGCATCTAATATGTGCGGCAAGTTTAGCTCCGAAAAATTCGGCGCAGGAGTAAAATTTGTAGTCCTGGTATTGCTAGAATTTGCAGAAGCTACGAAATTTGCGCCAATTGAATTCCATGCTTCATTATGAGCAGACATAGGCGTATTCTGTGCAAGTCCGCCAGTAAATTCCATACTTTGAAACGGAACGGCGTTATAAAGATTTTCGCGAGGTATATCGCCCGCACCCGCTAACGCAATCGGCGTATCTGAAGCGACCTCGTATTGAGACGAAATTTGCGTTTTTTGAAAATCCGTAGCCGTTTTATTTTTATCATGCGCAGATCTTTTCTCCTCTTTTTCATTGGAAGCAAACGCAGCCGCGGCAAAATTATCATATCCGCCAAACTCCTCCACGGGCATGCCAGCGCTATCGAAAAGCCTGGAAAAATCCATATCAAATCCACTGTTAACAGGCGCGCCAGCTGCATCTTGCACTACTTGCGAGGCAGAATTTTTTTCATCTGTTTTATAGGCAAATAAGCCGTCTGACTCATGCTGTTTAAGCGTAACGTCCGCAGAGTCTTTCGCTTCCTCTAGATTAGACGCAGCGTCTGCTTTTTTTTCAACAGTAGTTTCATTAGGGCTGCCAGCTCTTTGCGGCTCGTCTTGCTGCGCAAGCGGTAAAGTTTCGCTTGCCTGTGCGACAAGAATTTCATCTTCTGTCTGCGATTTATCCGTTTTGGAATTCTTAGGATTTTCATCATCTAGCGCCGCTAGGGCTATAGGAGCGTCATCCTTTGCGAGTGGAATTTCATCTTGAGGTGCGTGATTATTTTCAGCAGGCTCGCTTGCGCCGATACTATTTAGCGGTACATCCTCAGGGATATCGCTAGCAGCTAAGTTTAGAGGCATATCATCTGCGATATTATCCGCAATCTTTTCTGCGACGGCGTTAAGCGGCGTATCATCGGCGATGGTGTCCGCAAGAGCTGCTTCATCTGCAAGCTGCGAGAGCGGAATATCATCTGCGATCTCGTCCGTGCGCGGCATATCGCCTACCAACTGCGAAAGCGGCACATCATCTGCAATCTCGGGCGCTATATCGTTTGCCAGCTGCGAAAGCGGTATATCCTTGCCGGAGTCATAAAAGCTATCCACAAGCTCTTCAAAATTACTGCCCGAAGCGGAATTTGCCTGATCAATCGCATCGATCTCTTTCATCACAGAGCTTGCATCGGCAAATTCTTTCGCCATTTTTTCTTTCGCCTGCACGCTCATATTTTGAACCGAAAACTCGCTGATAAACGTGATGAGCTCAAGCGGCGAAAAAGGCTTGGTAAGGGTGTATCGCACTCCTGGCACCGAGACATTCTTAGGCGTCAGAAACAGCGTTTTATTAAGATTAAATTTTGAAATATCATCGCCATCTTCATAATTTTTTATCGTCAAATCATATTCACTCTCGTCTGCACTATATGCTACCAGATCCGCACCGATGCGCTCGCAGCAAATATTTACGACACTTGCAACCTGCTCATTGTGATTGTCAAGTAAAATTTTCATTTATGGCCTTTTGGAAAAATTTTACCTATTTTAAGATATTTTTGGTTATTAATTGCTTATATTTCTGCTAAATTTCGATCGTTTATGCGATAAACTTTGCTGCATTTCTGCGCCAAGCCCTCATCGTGCGTGACCAAAACTAGCGCGCCGCCGCTATGCGAAACGTACTCAAAGATCACGTCCATGACCTCGTTTGCGGTATCCTTGTCTAAATTTCCAGTAGGCTCGTCGGCGAAGATTATGCGCGGCTTTTTGCAAAGTATGCGAGCGATGCTCACGCGCTGCTGCTGTCCGCCGCTAAGCTCACCCACGCCTTGAGCAAGGGTGTTTTCTATCTTAAGCTTTTTTAAGATTTTCTGATCTATCGCATTATTCGTAAGTTTGGCGGCGAGTTCGATATTTTCGCCAGAGGAAAAACCCTTAAAAAGGTAGTGGGATTGAAATATTATACCGAAGTCGTTGCGGCGGATTTTAAGCCTC
>NZ_CALIMQ010000210.1 GCF_938045535.1 uncultured Campylobacter sp.
TGCCCTGAAACAGGCACATTACGGAGATTACGAAAATTTCGTTTTGATAAAGCTTCTTCACTCTCAACCTCGCTGCGGGCGCTTTAAATTTACAGCCTAAATTTTACGGCCGAAATTTATAAAATTTAAGCCGCCGAATCATTTAAAATTTAGCCGCTAAATTTAACCGCGCGCCGCTTCATTCCTCTATCGTATAATTTTCCCAAAAGAAATTTATCCACTCATCCGTCTTTGAAATTTTAAAATCGGGCTGGATGAGCGCCTTGGGTTTGTAAAAAATCACCGCGGTTTTAAGCTCTATTTGCGGGAATTTCTCCAGCAGCACGCGCTTGATCTCGACCATACTGTCGCCGCTGTCGATGATATCGTCCACCAGCAGCACGCGCTTGTAAAGCTCCAGATCGGGCACGTTGAAAACGTCGATGGTGTCGAGCTTTTTGGTATCTGCGTAGTGGATGGAATTTATCGAAAATATCGTCCGCATATCAAGCGCGTTGGCTAGTGCATGACCGAATGTGAGCCCGCCTCTAGCGATCGCCACGATTGCATCGGGCATAAATTCGTCCCTAACCTGCTTTGCTATAACTCTTGCGTCGCGGTCCATCTCGTCAAAACTATAAAATCTCATATCTTTCCTTAAAATTTAATGCATTAAAAATACTAAAACGCTGATAAATCCAAGCGTCAAAACGCCGAAATTTAAATTTTTTATCCTGCGCTGAGCGAGTCTAACTACGATATAAGCAATAAAGCCGAAGCTTAAGCCGTTGGTGATCGAGTAGGTAAAGGGCATCAAAAATACTATAAAAAACGCAGGGATTAGAATTCCCGCGTCGCTATAATCGATCTTGCCAAGCTCGCTAAACATTAAAACCCCGACCATTACGAGGATCGGATAGATCGCATTTGCGGGGATCGCCTTAAATAGCGGTAGCATAAACAGCGTCAGCACGAAAAATATAGCGCAAAATACCGCGGTAAGCCCCGTGCGGCCGCCCGCTTCTACTCCGCTGGCGCTCTCAGCAAATGCAGTAACCGTACTCGTTCCTATAACGGCGCCCGCAACGCTGCCTATCGCATCGGAGGTTAAATTTCTAGATAGTTTTTTCATGCCGTCTTTGCTATTCTCTCCAAAAAGCCCCGCGCGGTTTCCCACGCCGGTTAGAGTACCGATGCTATCGAATAGATGCGTAACGAAAAATGTGATTATAAAAGGTACGAACGCGAGCTTTAGCGCTCCGGGGATATCTAGCTTAGCAAATATCGGCGTTATGCCGCTTGGCGCGCTTACTATGCCATGTGGTGCGGGCGAAATTCCAGCCACCCACGCAACGCACGAAGTAATCAAAATGCTTAAGATAAACGCCGCCTTAATTCTAAGCACGAAGAGCACCAGCACTACCGCTAAGCCTAAAATTCCAAGTAAAACGTTTAGATCTTTTAAATTTCCTAAAGTTACTAGCGTCGCCTGACTAGGCGCGATGACGCCCATCTGTTTAAGTCCGATGAAGCAGATGAAAGCCCCGATACCCGCACTTATGGCGCGACGCAGATCAAGTGGGATAGATTTGATAACCCAAACTCGAAAGTTCGTAAACGAAAGCACGGTAAAAAGCGCCCCGCTTATCGCTACGATGCCAAGTGCACTCTGCCACGGCATCTTCGCATCCACGCACAACGCAAAGGTAAAATACGCATTTAGCCCCATGCCGACGCTAAGCGCAACGGGGGTATTTGCAAAAAGCCCATTAAATAGCGTCGCGATTATCGTAATAAGCGCGGTTGCCGTAACCAGCGCGTCAAAGGGCATGCCTGCGATGCTCATAATGTTAGCGTTTACTGGCACGATGTAAATCATCGCCAAAAACGTAGTAAGCCCTGCGATAAGCTCCTGTTTTACCGACGTTTTTGCCGCGGCGAGATGAAAGAATTTCTCCACTTGCTCCTCCTTTAGAATTTATTCGTAAATTTCGATTTGATTATACAAGCTGTCGCGCTCTACGGGCACGAAACCTGCGGTGCTGATCATATCGATAAAATCGCGCTTACTCTGTCCTTTTTTGCTGCCGGCGCCGGCGCTGCTTTGAATGCTTTCGTTCTCGATCGTGCCGTCAAGATCGTCCGCGCCGAAATCCTGCGCTACGAGGGCTAAGCTTAACGTCGAGGTCGCCCAATACGCCTTGATATGCGCGACGTTGTCGAGCAGAATTCTACTAATCGCGATCGTTTTTAAAATTTCGACCGAGCCCAAAAAACCCTTCACGTCCAGATAGTTGTTCTCGCGCTGATACACGAGCGGGATGAAGGCGTTGAAGCCGCCGCCGTTAGCGCGAGCTAGGCTCTCGTCTTGCAGCGCGCGGATGCGCAAGATGTGATCGATGCGGTGTGCGCGGCTTTCGATATGGCCAAAGAGCATCGTAGCGTTGCTCTGACGCCCGCGCGCATGCCACAGCGAGTGGATACGTAGCCACTGCTCGCTTGAGACCTTGCCTTTGCAAATTTGATCCCTGATCCGTTCGTCAAAAATTTCGGCGCCGCCGCCGGGCATCGAATCCACGCCGCTTTGCATCATCAGTTCTATCGTCTCTTCGTAGCTCATCTTCCACTTTCGCCGCCAGTAATCGATCTCCGCCGCGGTCATCGCCTTGATATGCACAAGCGGATATTTTTGTTTTATCGCTTTAAAAATTCCCAAATATTGCTGCGGCGCAACGAACGGATTGTGCGAGCTTACGATATGAATCTCCTTCGTACCGCGCGCCACCGTCTCGTCCACGATACGCATGATCTCATCATCGCTCATCTTATAGGCGTTTTCGCTCTTGCGGTGCGCCGAAAATGCGCAAAATTTACAGGTATCTGCGCATAAATTCGAAGGATTGATATGACGATTTGCGTTGAAATAGACGTTTTTGCCGTTTTTTTCTTTGCGAATAGCAAAGGCGAATTTGCCCAGATCGAAAAGATCCAAATCCCATAATTT
>NZ_CALIMQ010000211.1 GCF_938045535.1 uncultured Campylobacter sp.
CGCTCTCTGCCGAGTTCCTGCGTTTGCAGGATGAACTGCTCAAAGCCGAGCGGGATCAGCGCTAGGCCGGGTTTAAATTTAGATTTTACGTCGACCAAGGCGGCTAAATTTAGAACGCACATCCTACCGCCGCAGATATTCGCTTCCGTCCGCGCGGTTTAGCGGATGATGTGGGCTGCTGGGGCGTTTTTGTTCTCATCCCACCAAATAAAATTTAAAATTTATGACATATGCGTGTTGCGTCGCATATCTTGATGACCGGCTGCCGACGTGCGCGAGTAAGCGGTTAAAATTTGCCGCGCGCTAGAAACGACGACTGATTTATAGGCAAAGCGCGCTAGGCCTTTAAATCGTCAAAATTTCAACTCCCAAATTCCTCGTAAAATTTATTTAGATAATCGGCGTAGTAAAAATTTTGATTTCTAGCGTCAAATCTACCCGCCAGCTCCAAAGCCGTTTTGTAGTCGCTCTCATCGCCGAACGCGCTAACTGCGATGAAAAATCGCAGGTCGTTTAGATCGTCGTTGCCATCAAGGATCGCCGCGGAGTGCTTGCGGGCCAAATTTAATGCCGTCTCGCGCTCATCCAGCCTAACGGCGATCTCGATTAGCGGCGCGATCTGATTTATGACGCGAGGATTTGACTCGATCGTCGCCGCGGCCTTTGGCAGCAGGATTTTCGCCTCCCAGGTCCTGCCTAGCGCTATCATACTAAAAAGTATCGGCGCGTAGGTTATGTGCGGCACCTCGGAGCAGGTTAGTTCGCCGGAAAGTATCGGCTCGGCAAGCCCCAGCGCCGCTTCGTGCTCGCCGGCAAAATTTAAATACGCGATCTCATCGCTTGCTTCGCACGCCTCGCAATCACCCATATCGTCTTTGGCGAGATTTTTCCACAGCTCATAGTTGGACCTTGCCTCCCTGGCATCGCCCATATCGATGTTTTGATTCATCAAAGCCTTGTAGTATGAGGCCAGCGAGAGCTCCAAGCGCTCGTAGTAAAACAGCATCGCCTCGTTTGCCTCGTCTATGAGCTCTCTTTCGATCACGGAGCTTTTGGCGATGCCCGAGACTATCCATTTAAATTTCCACAGGCAGCTCTCGAAGTCGCCGAAATTCGGGTATTCGCTTTCTTTTAAATTTTGCGCGATGTAGCCCGTGAGCCACATTAGCGCCCTCGTTCTTAAAACCGCGCCGAATTTTTCAAATTCCTCGTTTAGCACAAAGTCGCAAATTTGCGCGGCAAATTCGAAATTTTCCGCTTCTATGGCGCCCTTTATCGCGTCAAACAGATACTCCTCTTTATCCGCCAGCCTATCAAATTGCCTTAGCTTTTCATAAAGCCCCTCTAACGAGCCCTGTTTCATTCCTGATCCTTATTAAATTTTGCGATAATTATATCCGTTTAGTCTGAAGCTAAGCAGCTTATCGCGATTTTAAAGCCCAGAAGGCAAAATTTAAAATTTATAGCGTTATCTTAAAGCGGCTTTGCTCGCGCCGTTTTAGCGCCCCATTTGCCGCTGCGATAGGCAAATTTCAGCTTCGTTATATAAATTTGATATTAAAATGCCATACTCATAAATTTTTTAAGAAAAGGGGAATTTATGGAGATAAACATGCAGCGCCTTAAAAGCGAGTTTGAGCAGATAAGCCGCTTTGGAGCTTTAGTGGGCGGTGGGCTTACGCGGCTTGCATTTTCGCGCGAGGACAAAGAGGCGCGCGACTTCCTCATATCGCTACTTCAAAAAGAAAATTTCAAGATCAAAATCGACGATGCGGGCAATATTTTCGCTAAATTTGGAGGCGTTAAAAATCCCGATCTGCCGTCCGTAAGTGCTGGCTCGCATATCGATAGCGTGCCGCAGGGCGGCTTTTATGACGGTACGCTAGGCGTCATGGCTGCTTTGGAGGCGATCCGCACGGTGCGAGATAGCGGCGAGGAGCTTGCGCGACCGCTGGAGCTCATCGTCTTTGTTTGCGAGGAATCGAGCCGCTTTAAAATGGCGACCGTAGGCAGCAAGATAATCAGCGGCAAGCTATCGCGGCAGCGGCTGGGCGAGCTAAAGGATAAAGACGGAATTTCGCTATTTGACGCCATGCAGGATTTCGGGCTAAATCCCGCAAATTTAAAAAGCTGCATCCTGCCAAAATCCAGCTTTCATAGCTATATCGAGCTTCATATCGAGCAAGGGCCGGTATTACAGCGACGCGGCATCCCCGTAGGCATCGTCACGGGTATCGCCGCGCCCGTGCGATACGAGCTGCGGATCGAGGGTAGGGCCGATCACAGCGGCGCTACGCCGATGGATATGCGCTGCGACGCCCTAGCTTGCGCTAGCGAGATCGTTTTAAGCGCGGAGAGGATCGCCAAGGAGGGCAAAACCACGGTCGCAACGACGGGCTATGCAAATGCGCTACCCGGCGTGCTAAACGTGATCCCGGGCTCCTGCACGCTAGGTCTTGATATACGCGATATAGACGAGGATGCGCTTAGGGCAGCGGATGATAAAATTTGCGCCGCGATAGGTGAAATTTGCGCTCGCAGAGGGTGTAGATTTGAACTAAAAAATCTCATCAAGGATCGCCCCGTAAAGCTAAGCGAGGAGATGATAGATCTGCTTGAGAGCTGTGCCGACGAGCTTAAAATTCCAAGTCTGAGGCTTCCTAGCGGTGCGGGACATGACGCGATGAATATGACGGAGCTTGCGGATCGCGTGGGGATGCTTTTCGTGCCGTGCAAGGACGGCATCAGCCACAACGTAAATGAAAGCATAAACTGGCACGACGCCTTTGCCGCTACGAAGGTTCTGGCTGCGGCGATGTTAAGCTTAGCTAAAAAATAAAGGAGAGAAGATGGATGCTATCGCACAAAAAGTAGAGGCGCTCAAGAGCGAGATGATCGGGGATCGCAGGTTTTTCCACTCGCATCCCGAGACGGGCTGGTTTACCTTTTTTACGACCGCGGTTATCGCAGATCGTATGCAGCGCTTGGGCTATGAGATAAAGCTCGGTCGCGAGGTGGTAAAGGCAGAAGCGAGGCAGGGCGTAGGCAGCAAGGATGCCTGCGAGAAGGCGAAGCAGCGCGCCGAAGGGCTGCTAAACGCAGATCAGATAAAATTTCTTGATGCGATGGAGGACGGGCTAACGGGTTTAGTTGCCGAAATAGACACGGGGCGCGCGGGCAAGACGGTCGCTTTTAGATTTGATATAGACGGCGTGGACGTGACCGAGAGCACGGACGCGGATCACCGCCCTTTTAAGGAGGGCTTTCGCTCCGACATTAGCGGCATTACGCACGCGTGCGGGCACGACGGGCATATCACGATGGGGCTTGCTTTAGCAAAGCTGATCGCGCAGAGCCTAGACGATTTTAGCGGTAAATTTAGATTTATCTTTCAAACCGCCGAGGAGGGTACCAGAGGCGCCGTAGGCATGGAAGCTGCGGGCGTCACCAAGGGCGTGGATTATCTGCTTGGCGGTCATATCGGCTTTCAGGCAAACACGATGAGAGGTATCATCTGCGGCACCAAAAAGCTGCTTGCGACTACTAAATTTGACGTAAATTTAAAAGGCAAGTCCGCTCACGCCGCGGGCGCGCCGCAAAACGGAGCCAACGCTCTGCTCGCCGCAGCCGAGATGGCACTTGATATGCACGGCATCACGAGGCATGCAGACGGCGTCACGCGTATCAACGTAGGCGTGCTGCGCGCGGGCGAAGGGCGTAACGTCATCGCGCCTAACGGCTACCTTGCGTGCGAGACGCGCGGAGAGAGCACGGAACTGAATGAGTTTATGAAGTCCAAATGCATGGACATAGTGGAGGGCGTTTCTAAAATTTACGGCGTTAGCTACGATGTGCAGGTTACGGGCGGCACCGCAGGCGGCGATAGCGATGAGGCTACCACGCAGCTTTACGAGGATGCGGCAAAGGCATCGCCGTTTATCGACGACGATAAAATCGTAAGGGAGCTAAGCTTTGGCGCATGCGAGGACTTCGCGCATTTTATGCGCTCGGTCCAAGATGCGGGCGGCAAAAGCGGATATCTGATGATCGGCACGACGCTTGCGGCGGGACATCACAACGCCAAATTCGACTTTGACGAGGACTCGCTGCTTGCGGGGGTGGACGTGTATCTGCGCTGCGCGTATAAGCTAAACAGCAAAGCTTAAGGAAGGCGGCATGAAAAGAGCACTACTTCTAAGCGCTTCCAGTTACAAAGACAGCGGCTATCTGAACCACTGCAAGGGGTGGATCAAGGAATTTTTAGGAAGTCTTTGGGAGGATGAAATTTTATTCATTCCGTTTGCAGGTGTTAGGCGCACAAACGAACAATACGAGCAGAAGGTCGCGGACTGCTTGGAGAGTAATAATATCAGATCGATCCACCGCTTTGCCGATATGAAAGCCGCCGTCAAAAATGCCAAATCGATCTGCATCGGCGGCGGCAATACCTTCGTGCTGCTAAATGAGCTTTATAAATTTGATCTCTTAGGTGTGATCAAAGACGCCGTAGATAGCGGTACGCCGTATTTCGGTTGGTCTGCGGGCGCAAACGTCGCGGGCAAGACGATGATGACTACCAATGATATGCCGATCGTCTTCCCGCCCTCGCCGGTAGCTTTGGGGATATTTCCGTATCAGATCAATCCGCACTTTATAAGCGGTAAAATTTCAAACCACAACGGCGAGAGCAGGGAGGAGCGGCTGGAGGAGTTTTTGATCGTCAATCAAAATGACAGCGTCTACGCTATGCCCGAGGGCAGCGCATTTTTGATAAACGGAAACGAGTGCGAAGTGATGGGGCATGCGGACGTGCTGAAATTCGAGTACAAAAAAGAGATCTCGCGCATCGCCGTGGGAAGTAAATTTAAAATTTAAAAGGAGTTATCGTGCAGACGTTTAGGCTATTTTTGGCGCTTGCGGGTATCGTCGCAGTCGTCGCTTTACTGATCATGAAAAAAGATACCAAAACCGTGCTTATCGGCGTGGGTTTGGTGCTGTGCGTGCTTTGTCTAAAGCCGCTGGACGGGCTGGGCGCCTTTACCTCGTATATGACTAAAGCAGGTCTTATTAAGGCAATATGCGCCAGCATGGGTTTTGCCTTCGTGATGAAATTTACCGGCTGCGACCGCGCGCTCGTAAATTTACTAACCAGACCTCTTGGAAATATCGGATTTTTATTGATCCCTATCGTCGTGGCGCTTACATATTTTATCAATATCGCTATCCCCTCCGCTGCGGGCTGCTCGGCTGCGGTCGGCGCTACGCTGATCCCCGTGATGATGGCTGCGGGCGTTAAACCAGAGATGGCGGGAGCTGCGGTATTTGCGGGCACTTTCGGTAGCGTTTTAAGCCCGGGCTCGGCGCACAACGTATTTGTCGCCGATATGGTAAAGGCACACAACCCATCTTACACGGTTCAAGACGTCATCGGAGTGCAGTTTTCCAGCGCGATTGCCGCTTTGATCGTAGTTTTAATCGTAATGAGTATAACGGCGATAGTTTGCAAAGACTACACCAAGGGGGTGAATTATCTAGCGCAAAGAGAGGACGGCGCAAATTCCGCCGCGTCAAATTCCGCCGACGGTTCAAATTTAGATGCGCAGCCTCAGAAGCTAAACGTCTTGCACGCGCTTATGCCGCTAGTGCCTTTGGTGATCTTAATCATCGGCGGTACGTCCAAGCTCAACACGATCTCCTTTCTTAAATGGACCAAGATGGGCGTCGCCGAGGCGATGCTACTGGGCGCTATCCTCACCATCGCCGTTACTCTAACCGATCCTCAAAAAATTACGAAGGAATTTTTCAAAGGCATGGGTAGCGCGTATGCCGAGATCATAGGTATCATCATCGCAGCGGGCGTCTTCGTCGCGGGTCTTAGCGCGTGCGGAGCGATCGATTTCGTAATTGAGTGGCTAAAGGGCGAGCAGGGCTACGTAAAATTCGGCGGAACCTTCGTGCCGTTTTTTATGGGCGTCGTGACAGGCTCGGGAGATGCGGCGTCGATGGCGTTTAACACCGCCGTGACCGTGCACGCCGACGCGCTAGGCTTTGAACAAGATAAGCTCGGTATGGCGGTTGCGATAAGCGGCGCGCTAGGCAGGAGCGCATCGCCGATCGCGGGCGCTTGCATCGTTTGCGCGGGACTTGCGATGGTAAATCCTATTCAGATCGCCAAAAGAACGGCTCTAGGGATGTTTATATCCGTCTGCGTCATCGCATTTGTCATTTTATAAAAGGCTCATTTGTGGATATTGTGCAGAGGTTTTTAAACTACACCAAGATCAACACCACCACAAATAGAGTCGCGGGCGCTGCGGGCATAATGCCCTCAAACCCCAAGGAGCTTGAGCTCGCAGGCCTCATAAAAGGCGAGCTAGAAGCTCTAGGCATAAAAAATATCAGCCTGAACGAAAAGTCGATTTTAATCGCTAAAATTCCCTCAAATTTAAACTCGCCCGCTGCGAAAGTAGCGTTTTTTGCCCATCTTGATACCAGCGCCGAGCAGACGAATGATACCAAGGCTCAGATCGTAAGATACGAAGGCGGCGATATCTGCCTAAATAAAGAGCTAGAGATCTATCTTAAAGAGAGCGAAAATGAGGAGCTGCAAAATTATAAAGGAGATGAGATCATCGTAACGGATGGCACCAGCTTGCTAGGCGCCGACGATAAGGCGGCGATCGCCGCGATCGTGAATGCGCTGGAATTTTTCGTCCAAAATTCACAGATCAAACACGGAGAGATAATCGCCTGCTTCGTACCGGACGAGGAGCAGGGCTTGCGGGGCGCAAAGGCACTGGATGTAAGCGAGATAGGTGCGGACTTTGGCTACTGCCTTGATTGCTGCGGCATCGGCGAGTTTATCTACGAGAATTGGAACGCGGGCGATTGCGTCGTTACCTTCAAAGGCCAGTCCGCTCATCCGATGAACGCCAAGGGCAAGCTCGTAAATTCCTTGCTTTTGGCGCATAAGTTTATCTCGCTGCTGCCCGCAGGCGAGGCGCCCGAATACACAGAGGGCAAGGAGGGCTATTTTTGGGTCAAGGAGCTTAGTGGCAATAGCGCAAAGACCGTCCTAAAGATCGACGTGAGGGAATTTGACGAGAAAAGATACGAGCAGCGCATGGAATTTTTGCAAAAAACTGCGGACGGGCTTCGCGCGATCTGGGGCGATCGGATCGAAATTTCGCTAAACGACCGCTATAAAAACGTCTATAACTTTTTGAAAAACGACGACGCGCCGGCAATTTGCTTTGCGAAGCAGGCTTTTAAAAGCCTAAATATCGAGCCCAAGATCAAGCCTATGCGAGGCGGCTACGACGGCGCCGTCATCTCGGCAAAGGGGCTGCCGTGCCCGAACCTCTTTACCGGCGGGCATACCACTCGATCTACGAATACCTGCCCGTAGGCTCTTTAAAAGCGGCGAGCGAGGTGGTTAAGCGGATCATAACGCTGGCGGCGGCGCGAGCTTAGCTAGGGCGCTTTCTACTCCGCGCGCAGATTTGATTTTAATTTAGCTCGTTCATTCCGCCGCGGAATTTTATCTAGCGGACGGAATTTTGTTTAGTAAGGCGGAATTTTAGCTTGCTAAGCAAAATTCCACGCGGCTATGAAATTTTGCTTTACTCTGCTGAGCGCACGGTTTGGCGAGCTCAAAAAGGTGCGTTGTAAAATTTTGCCGCGTCCTGTGCTTTACGGCCCGCTTATTGTCGCGTCTTAATGCTCTTTGCATATGGTACGACCGCGCATTTTTGCAGCTTGTCGCGTTAAACTGCGGCAAATTTTATATTTCGACGATTTAGATGGCTAGCAGACACGCCGTATCGACTGGTAGAATTTTATTCTCGCGGCAGGCAGAGCGGACGTTTTTAGCGCAAGTGAGATCTATTTTTCGGGGCGACACAGCGTCGTAAGAGCGCTTAAAACGGCACGGAATTTCTTTAAATTAAAATTTACGGAAGCAGTCGGCCTGCATGCTGAATTATCTATAAACCGCGCGGGCTAAATTTAAGCACTCCGTTTAAAATTCTATCACAGCACTTTGTTTTAAAAGCGTAATTCAAGCTTAAAAAATAGGCTTAAATTTTATAAATTTATATGACAAAAAATTTTATTTAAATTAAGTAAAATTCCATGCAATATTTCTAGCATCGGAGGATATTGGATATAAAATCCTGCGTGGGCAGGGTGATAAATTTTGCCATAAATTTTTATGGCAAAATTATACGATCAGGCTCGCAGTGTGTTTAGTCTTAGCTGCGAATAAAGTCATTTAAGCTCTAAAGCTTATGCTGCTAGATAAGCTTAATTGGTATTTATAAAAATAACTCACGCCGTAAAATACTTGCGACAATTTCGCGCAATGGCGCTTTTAGGAATTAAATTCTGCGACATTAAATCATAAAATTCTAAAAATTATGAGCTACTTAGGAGGCGAAAACGGTCTATTTTTTCGCTTCTTTCTGCGCGGTCGGCGGGTCAAGCTGCATGATCTTATCGCCTAGACGCTGAAAATTTGCAAGGCTTTTTAGGTGGAAATACGCTAGCTCCAGATATCCGCGGCGCGCGAAATCCGCAAGCTTTTTATCGCTTAACTTCAAAAGCTTTTCGCGATTTACGACCGAAAAGCCGTTTAGCAGAGATGATTCCTTGCCGCTAGAGTTGATACCGAGCTCTTTGGCTTCTAAAATCCCCGCCTTTTGAAATTCCGCCGCCGCAACGCGCGTGCGCATATCCAAATCGGCGTAATTTTTCATCACCTCTTTTAAATTTTGTAAAAACGGCGTCGGCTTACCGTCTTTAAAAAGCGCCTCGCCGTCGCCCTTGATCTGCTGCGCGTCCTTATCGAAGCAGATCGCCGTCTGTTCGCCGATCTGGGCTAGGAAAAACGGATAATTCTGCACCGAAGAAGGCACAGTTCCTTTATAATCCTTATCGATTAGAACGTTTTTGGTGCGCCCTAGCAGCGCCACCATTTTGGGCTCTTTTTCAATGGTAAATACGATAACGAGGTTGTCCGCGCAAAACGGGATCTCCGGCGCGATCACTGGTACAAAAGGCGCGGTGGGAAATGCGTCTGCGTGATATTTCAAATCCGCGTGTTTAACGCTATCTAATACGACTGGGGTCATGTTGATCCTTTAAAAAATTTTAGCAATTATATAAAAAAGAATATTAAAATTCTAAAGATTTTTGGAATTTCGTTCGTTTTTATTTGCGCAAATTTAGACGTTTAGAATTTTAAATTTGATAGAATTGCCGTTAAATTTAAGGAGCGAAAGTGGGCTTGGATGAGCTTTTGGCGCTCGCGACGGACGCCGCAAAAAAAGCAAACGCCGCGATAATGCAAAACTACGACAAATTTGATGTCTTTGTCAAAGCGGACAGATCTCCGCTTACGAACGCCGATCTTGCGGCAAACGATGTGATAATGAGCACCCTGGAGCCTAGCGGCATCGCGATCTGCTCGGAAGAGTGCGTGCTGGATAGTAAGCGGCGCATGAGCGAGGAAAGATTTTGGCTGATAGATCCACTGGACGGCACGAAGGAGTTTATCGCGCGCAACGGCGAGTTTTGCGTCTGCATTGCGCTAATCGAGCATGGGCGCCCGATTTTATCGGCGATCGGTGTGCCCGTAAGCGGCGACGTATATAGCTCAAACGGCGGCGGAGTTTATAAAAACGGCGTGTTGCTCGTTCGCCCCGTTAGTGCGCCGCAAATCTTCATGCACGGCCGACATAGCAAATCCGAAAAATATCCGCAATTCGCGCAAAAATTTAAAATGCAGCTCGTGCGCAAAGGCTCTGCGATAAAATTTTGCATCTTAGCCGAAGGGGGTGCCAGCGCGTATGCGAGATTTAGCGACTGCTCACTTTGGGACATTGCCGCGGGGGATTTTTTGCTACATCAAAGCGGCGGAGCGGTAGTGGATCTAAAGACGATGAAGGCGCCGCTTTATAACGGAAAAAGCCTGATAAATAACCATTATTTGGCGGTCGGCGCGAATGCGATGAAAAATTTATCCAAAATGTTAGAATTTGCAAAGAATTTTTAAGTTAAATTTATAGTAAACGCTCTATAATATAAGTCCAAAATTTTTTATCAAAGGATAAAAACATGAAGGGTTTTACTATGATCGAATTAATTTTCGTGATCGTGATTTTAGGTGTTTTGGCGGCAATTGCCATTCCAAGACTAGCAGCTACGCGCGATGATGCAGAGGTCGTTAGGGCAGCACAGAATGTATCTACATCACTGACTGATCTAATGGCTTATTATACTTCGCAAGGCGAGTATGATAATAGCACGACAGGTTTTAATAATATGACGAATGTTAAAAATCCTATTACCGTAAAAGGCAAGACTTGTGCTACATATACCGTCGATAGCAAAACCAAGGTTACTCTTACAAAAAAGATGGACGGTTTATGTGCCCAAGTATGGGATATGCCGGGGTTAAAGAATATAAATGCCGTCTATGCGTCCGACGCTTTATTGATTATTAAGCAGTAGCTTCTTTGGCGCAGGGACTATCTCTGCGCCTTTTTATTCAAAAATCCAAGAAAAATTCCAATTATCCAAATAATTGCGAAAAATATAAAGATAAAGCTCCAAAATTGTGCCAGATCCACGCTTTTGCTTGCTGGAAACAGATACCAACCTCCGCTATAAAGCGCCGTTAGCTTAGCTTGCAGTCCCTCTAGCGCCGCGCCAGCAGGTAACGCCGGTATGTCGAATGCGCAGCTGTTAAATGGCTTAAAAATTGGCACTGCGCTTAAATCGAAATTTAAAAATCTCACCGCTCCACCGCAGCCGCTCATCCCGCTCATATCTCCGCTTCCTCGCAGTACCGTGTGAATTTTAGCTAAATTTAGCGATGAGACAAATCCCAGCGCCGCGCCATAAAACCATACCGCATATCCGCAAACCGCGCCGTAAACGCTCTTGCCGCAAATAGCTAAAATCACCGCTCCTAGCGCTATGGCGCAAAGTGCGAATCTCACGTGAATGCTAAAGCTTTCTGGATAGATAAAAAGGAATTTTTGCAAGAAAAAATATGAAAATGCTAGCCAAAAAAACGCCCAGATAGCGCAAAAAGCGAGAAATTTTTTAGAGTATCTGTTTTGAAATTTTAAAATCATAAAAATCCTTTCCGCGCATAATTTTATAATAAATTGCAGATATTTTTGCTAAAATCCCAACTTTTATAGAAAAAATTTCAAGCAAAGGGTAAAATTTTGAGGAATTTTTTACGCAAATTAGAAAGAGCTTTTGATGCGTTCGCAAATATTTTAGGCGTATTGAGTATCGTATTTTTGGCGCTTTTAGTTATAGTCGTTTTTTACAATGTTGTGGCGCGTTATCTTTTTCCAGCCGCAAATTCCGTTGCTATGCAAGAACTTACGTGGTGGCTATATTCGGCGATGTTTTTATTCGGTGTGACCTACGCGCTCAAAGAAAACGCCCACGTTCGCGTGGATATTTTTTACGAAAAATTTAGCCCCACTGCAAAAGCGCTCATAAATATCTTAGGTACGATATTCTTCATTTTGCCTTTCGTGGCGCTCGTGGCGTTTTTTTCGATCGATTATGTGAGCGAGGCTTATACGAGCCATGAGGCCAGTGCCAATCCCGGCGGTATGCAGCATCTTTGGATCATCAAGTCCGCAATCACGCTTAGCTACGCGTTTTTATTTATCTACGCATTTGGATTTTTGATTAAAAATATTAATGCCCTGCTTGATGTTAGGGAAAACAAGGGCTCGGAATTTCTTAGTGGGAATTCTTCGGGCGCACAGAGTGTGTGAGGGCAGAATGAGCTTAAATTTAAAATTCTATAAATTTTACGCTTTTCTCGCTTGGGCGGAATTTTGCCACGACGAGATAAAAGGTGGCGAGCTATGATAGGCATAGTGATGTTTGCGGCAGCGCTTTTTATGCTTTTACTGGGTTTTCCCGTTGCGTTTACATTTGGTGCTGTAGCGGTTATTTTTGGCTTTATCTACGGACTTAGTGAGGCGTGGGATTACGCGCAGGGCTTTGAAATTTTAACCGAAGCTTTCGAGGATATGAGTAGGCAGTTTTTTTCACTGATGCCTAATAGAATTTACTCGATTATGGAAAATCAGCTGCTAATTTCGGTGCCGCTTTTTATTTTGATGGGTATGATTTTGCAAAAGACTCGCCTTGCGGAGCGTTTATTAGAGTCAATGGCATTTTTATTCGGTGGCGTACGAGGCGGCGTGGCGATCAGCACTGTTTTGGTGGGCGCGTTACTTGCGGCTACGACGGGCATCGTGGGCGCGACTGTCATCGCTATGGGCATTATCAGCCTGCCCGTGATGATGAAATACGGCTATGATAAGCCACTGGCTACCGGCACTATCGCTGCTGCGGGCACGCTTGGGCAGATTATCCCGCCCTCGATCGTGCTGATTATTTTAGGCGATATACTTTCGGTCTCTGTGGGTGATCTTTTTTCTGCAGCAGTTATTCCGGGGCTCGTGCTAGTGGGTTTTTACGTGATTTATATTGCGATTATTTCATATATTTGCAAAGATTATGCGCCGCCTGTTCCGCCGCTAGAGGGACTTAGCAAATCAAAGCAAATTTTTATCGCGCTTAAAAACGTCGTGCCGGTGCTCGTGCTGATTTTGCTCGTCTTGGGATCTATTTTTGCGGGCATAGCTACGCCTACGGAGAGCTCGTCGGTAGGCTGTTTGGGTGCGATAGCGCTAGCCGTTTTGTACCGCACGTTTTCGTTTAGGCTGATCTATGACGCGCTAAAAAATACCGCTAAAATTTCGGGTATGGTTTTTATGATTTTGATGGGCGCCACGGCATTTTCGATGATTTTTTCTTACACGGGCGGAGATGAGGTCGTAAAAAATTTTATGGAAAATCTGCCCGGTCAAGCATGGGGATTTATCGCGCTTACGATGGTAGTTATCATAGTGCTTGGATTTTTTCTCGATTATGTCGAAATTTCATATATCATTTTGCCGATACTTTTGCCGATAGTAGAGTCTTTGCATATCAATCCTGTCTGGTTTGCGATCTTAATCGCTGTAAATTTACAAACGTCGTTTATGACGCCGCCATTTGGATTTTCGATATTTTTCTTAAAGGGCGTGACTCCGCCGCAAATCCACACCACGGACATTTACAAAGGTGTACTGCCCTTTATTTTGCTGCAAATTCTAGTGCTATTAACGCTCGCAATCTTTCCCGGGGTTTTTGGTTTAAAAGCTTTTTTAGGCTAGAAATATTAAAATTTGCGCATAAATTTAATCTTAGGAGCTAAAAATGGCTAAAAAGCTTATCGACGTTATGGATACGACCTTTCGCGACGGATTTCAGTCAGTTTTCGGCGCGCGCGTGGCGATGGCTGATTTTTTGCCCGCGGTTAGCGCGGCTAAAGAGGCTGGCATAACGCACTTTGAGTTTGGCGGCGGGGCGCGGTTTCAGAGCCTTTATTTTTATTTGAACGAAGACGCGTTTGCGATGATGGATAAATTTCGCGAAACGGTCGGGCCCGAGGCAAACTTGCAAACTCTAAGCCGCGGCGTAAATACCGTGACGCTAGATACGG
>NZ_CALIMQ010000212.1 GCF_938045535.1 uncultured Campylobacter sp.
ATGAGCTAGTAAAATAAATCGAGATTAGCTCTTGAGGTAAAATTTTACGACCATTCTTTGTATTCGCCGCGTCTTTGTAATATGCAGCTTCGCGGCGCCGATAAGACAGGTAGGCTAAATTTGAAATTATTTGCTTCGCCTGCTCATTTAGTGTGCACTTTGCATAGGATTTACCTTTGATACAAAGCGAAATTTTGGCTCCCCCATACCGAGGCGGCAATAGCGCTTGGGAGTTTAACTCCTTTTAGAGGAATTTTTAAAATTTAAATCATAAAATTGTAGCTACGGAGCAGGTATTTGGAGCTGAAAAAATAGAAATTTACAAGCTAGCGCGGGCTTTGTGAGACGCAAAATTGAAACGGACTCTATAAAAGTTGCGTAAATTTTAAATGCAGCCGAATCGCTTAAAATTTTACTTCCGAAAATGGAATTTCGCGCTAGCGGTGCGTGCGTTTTAAATAGCCTCACAAATCCCGATAAAATTTGCGTTTTAGGAGAGGCAAGCAAAATCAAGACCGAATTCTAAAAGCAAATTAAGCCCGCAACGTATTCTCCCACTTAGTCATTACAATAAAACGAATTTCAAGCGGAGGTCAAGCGCACGAATTAAATTCTGCACGAAATTTTATTCAACCAAGAATTCCTTCTTATCGATCGTGCCATGATAAAAAATCCCGAGCGTATCATCAAAGGTCTTATCCAAAAATCCATCTTTTTTTAGTCCTGCTAAAGATGTATTGATTAGCTCTAGCAGCGCATTATTGCCCTTCTGCACGGCGATTGCGTTGTAAGTTTGCTTACCTAGACCATCCAAAGCAACCTGCGTTTTATTATCGATGATTGCGTATGCATGCAGGATTAGGTTATCATCGACATGCACGGCATTTTTCGCCCTTTTGAAAGCGCGGTAGCATTTAGCCGAGCTGGCGCAGAAATTCAAATTCTTTCTGAAGCCCGCTTTGCGTAAGAAATTGTGAATAGGAGAGTGTTTGATGACGAAAATCCTCTTTTTGCGGAGTTGATCGAAGCTCGTGATATTTTCGTCTTTTTTGGCTAACACACCTACCTGCACCTTAAAATAAGGCTCCGAAAAATCTACTTTTTTCGCTCGCGTGGGCGTAGGAGTAAAGGTCGCAATCACCATATCCGCTTCATTGCGCTGTAAAGCGCTAATGCGTCTTGAAGCCGTGATCGGGATAAATTTTACCTTGCCAGGATTATCGCCGAAAATCTCCTTACCGAGCTTCTCGCCAAGAGCAATCTCAAATCCCCTGTATTTGCCGTCTACGAGCGCACTAAACGGCGGCTGATCGTTATATACACCGATGCGAACGAGCCTATCTTTTTTGATCTGATCCAAAGAATTTGCAGATAGAAAACCAAGTAGTAGAGCCGCCAAAACAAATACTTTCATTTGCTCCCCTTTTAGTTGAAATAAGGCGCAATTATAATAAAAAGAAATTATAGCCAGCTAAAATTCTGCGATTTATGGCGCATTTTCATCTAAATTTATGAAAAGATGAAATTCGCGGAGAAATTCTATGTTTAATTTACAAATGAAATCTCATAAAAAAACTTACACGAGCGAAAAAGCTTTTAATTAAATTTATAAACAAAATTTTACGGATGGATTTCACGTTAGAAAACCTTAGCGAAATTTACGATATTCTTAAAAGCAAACGGCGAAATTCTACGCAGATTTAGCGTCTAATTGCGAATTTAGCTAAGGGGCGAAATTTAGCTCCGCTGTTGCGCAGAAGCTTAAGCTCTTAAAATTTCGTAAGACTAAGCTAAGATGCAAACGTAGCAGTAATAGCCCTAGATCGGCATTACGCGGATGTTTGGGCTAAGGTTTTCTTGCAAAACATTTTCGATCGCGTATAATGTGCCGCTCGCACCGCTGGCGCAGCCGCTGCAAGCGCCTAGGTAGCGGATATAGATATCCGTTTTGCCGTCGTCTGCAGGCCTAATGTCGATGACGTCGAGATTGCCGCCGTCCATCTGAAGCATCGGGCGGATATCCTCGTCAAGCACCCCTTCGACCGCTTTAAATTTACCGATCAAATTTAACTGCTCAAAGCTCATCTCCGCTCCCGCTTTCACGTTATTAGCGGCACTCGCCTCGGCTTGAGCTTGAAGTCTCTCTCGCTCCATCTCCTCTCTGGTTTGCTTTAAAATATCGACCAGATAGTAATCCTTCTCCTCGTGTCCGCCCGGGCGCACGCAGGATTTACAAAACGCGCCCGCTTTGGTGTATTGCGTGATCTCCTCGACCGTATGAAGATCGTTTAGGCGGATCACCTCTTTGATCGTGCCGAGGCTTACGCGCGCGCAGTCGCACACGATGATCTCATCCTCGAAATGCGCGGGATCGACGCCCTTATAATTCGCTGCAGCCTGCTTGATGACATCGTATGCCATGACCGAGCAGTGCATCTTTTGCGGCGGTACGGCAGGTTCATCGGGATTATCGCGCATCGCGTGCTCTACGTCTAAATTTGTAATCTTTACCGCTTGATCGACGGTCTTTCCGATACAAAGCTCAGCCATCGTGTCCGAACTCGCAATCGCCGTGCCGCAGCCGAAGCTTTTAAATTTAGCGTCTAAAATTCTATCGGTTTTAGGATCTATTAGCCAATATAACCGCACCGCATCGCCGCAACTCTCGGCGCCGAAGTCCGCGACCACTAGCTTACCGCCTCTAGCCTTTGCTTCCTCCTCGGTGATCTCGCCCATATAGCGAGGATTATTCATGCGATCCTGCACTTTTTGCGAGTATTGCTCCCAGATCGAGCCGTTTATCAAACTATTTTTTGCCATTTTTTATCCTTTATTTTTCTCATAACCTTGCGGCGCGTAAGCAAACGTGCTTGAAATCCCGCGAAGACGGGCGATAGCTTTGCCTATATGCTCGATCGCGTAATCGATCTCCGCCTCCGTCGTAAAGCGCGACAGCGAAAGCCTTAGCGCCGTATGCGCCAGCTCCTTATCCGCGCCGATCGCTTCCATTATCGGGTTATTCTCGAGCGCCTCGCTCGCGCACGCGGAGCCAGTAGAAGCGGCTATGCCCGCTTTATTTAGATCCCACAGCATCGCCTCTCCTTCAACGCCTTGGATCGAGGCGAGGATGGTGTTTGGCACGCGAATGCTGCGATCACCCACGACGCTTACGTTTGAAATTTGCAAAAGCGCATCTTCCAGCTTATCGCGAAATCTGCTTACCTGAGTGCGCTCAAAATCCATAAATTTATTCGCTAGTTCTAAAGCTTTGCCGAGCCCCACGATACCCGCGACGTTTAGCGTGCCGCTACGGCGTCCGCCCATATGCTCTCCGCCGTGAAGCAGGCTCGTAAGCGGCTTGCTATCTTTGATATAAAGCGCGCCGACGCCCTTTGGAGCGTGAAATTTATGCCCCGAAAGGCTTAAAAAATCCACGTCGGCATCGCGCACGTTTACCTTTATCTTGCCTACGGCCTGCACCGCGTCGGCGTGATATAGCGCACCGCGCTCATGCGCAATACGTGCGATCTGTTTAACGGGAAAAATCGTGCCGGTTTCGTTATTTGCCCACATCACGCTAACAAGCGCGGTTTTGTCGTTAATTTTTTCGGCAAGCTCGTCAAGATCGATTAGTCCGTCTTTATCGACGCCCAGGCGAGTAATCTTTACGCCGCAAATTTTTTCTAAAAAAGCACAGGTCGCGCTGATTGCGGGGTGCTCGACGGAGCTTATGATGATATTATCCTTCTCGCCGGTTAGAATTTTATCGTAGTAAATTCCTTTTAAAACCCAGTTATTGCTCTCGGTCGCACAGCTTGTGATGACGATATCGTCCGCATCCGCAGCGCCGAGTCCCGCATAGAGCCTATCCATCGCAGTTCTTAGCGCGGGATGAGTCTCGCTACCGAAGCTGTGAAGGGAGTTTGGATTGCCGTATTTATCGCAAAAAAACGGCTTCATCTCCTCAAAAACTTCGGGATCGACCATCGTAGTGGCGTTATTATCCAAATAAACGCGCTGCATAAAATTCCTTTCTAAAATTTGTCTGAAATTTAATCAGACAATTTCGCTCTTTTATCAATTTCGCACGATAATATAACATAATTGCTAAATTTTTCTTTAACGCTTACCGTTTTAAAAACCAAAAGTTTTCGGAGAATTTATTAGATCGAAAAATTCCTTGCGCGTGTCGTTTCGGCTGATAAAAAGCCCCCGCAGTGCCGACGTAGTCGTAGTCGAGTTGATCTTTTGCACGCCGCGCATCTCCATACACATGTGCCGCGCTTGAAGCACCACGCCCACGCCGAGCGGACGGATCACCTCCTGGATGGCGCTTGCGATCTGCTCGGTAAGCTGCTCTTGGATCTGCAGCCTGCGCGCGAAAATATTTACCATACGCGGAATTTTACTAAGCCCCACGACCTTTTTATTCGGGATATACGCGACGTGTGCGCGCCCGATGATCGGCAGCAGATGGTGTTCGCAGAGACTATAAAATTCTATATCTTTTATCAAAACCATCTCGTTGTTGCTGCTCTCAAACAGCGCGTCGTTTAAAATTTCTTTTGGATCCAGCTCGTAGCCGCTAGTTAGAAACTCATAGGCTTTGGCTACGCGCTCGGGCGTCTTCGCAAGCCCGTCGCGTTTCGGATCCTCGCCTAAAATTTCAAGCATCTGCGACACGCAGTTTTCGAATTTAGCTCGGCTTTTTTCGTTCATTTTTAGCAATTCCTTAAAGATCGATGCGCGATATTACTCAAAAACGCCTTTTATAACGCTGATAAATTTTAAAATTCCACGCGAAATTTTATCAATCTCATTATGTTAATGATAATATATTTAAATTTAATAAATTTTTGTTTAAAATCCATCGTTTCGATAAGCTTTATCTACAAGGAGTTCGGTAATGAAATTTAAGATGAGTTTTGGTGCGGCTTTGGCGCTTTTTTCCTTTGCTTGCGCCGAACAAAACGCCGCGGCAAGCTCCGCCTCGGGCGAAAACCTAGGCAATATCGAGGTCGTAGAATGGGCGAATAACGACGACGGCTACCGCGCCGTACGCAGCGAGATCGGCAAGACGACTAAGAGAATTTTAGAAATTCCGCAAACCGTAAACGTCGTAACGCAGCAGTATCTAAAGGACAAAAAGCCAGACACCTTAGCGGAATCGCTGCAAAACGTAAGCGGCATAAGCTACGCAAATACGACGGGAAATATTTTCGATGCGATCATCAAGCGCGGCTTCGGCGAGGGTCGCGACGGCTCGATTATGCGCAACGGCGTGCCGGGCGCCGTGATGCACAACTACAATAAAACCATTCAAAGCGTCGAGGTTCTAAAAGGGCCCGCGAGCATGCTCTACGGCGCGCAGCAACCGGGCGGCGTCATAAACATGGTAACTAAAAAGCCGCAGTATGAGTTTATAAATGAGCTTTGGGGCGGGCTAGGCAACCGCAACTATTGGGACGCGGGATTTGATACTACAGGACCGATCGCAGATAGCGGCTTTGCGTATAGATTTATATTCGATTACTACGCGAAGGATTATTGGCGAAATTTCGGCAGTATAAAAAACACGCTCTTTGCGCCGTCGCTTGCGTATCAAGGAGACGATTATTCGATAAGCTTAGGCTATACCCATAGCCGCTCTACCGATCCAGTGGATCGCGGCGCGTTTTTAGTGCCGAGTACGGGTAAAATTTACGGCAGCGGTAAAGTCCGCTTCGACGAGCCGGTAAATAAACTACAAAGCAAGCTCGATACGGTTGATTTCGGCTTTGAGAAGGAATTTAACGAGGATTGGATATTAAAAGGCGCCTATGCTTTCTCGCGCAGCAAGCACGAATACGGCTACGTCCGTCCGAACAATCCATTCACGCCCCAAGGCCTTACCGGCACGACGCGATCGTATAACTACTACGATAATTTCATACACCGCACGCACGCAGCAAGCGTCACGCTAAACGGCAAATTTGAAACGGGCGCGCTTAAGCACGACGTTCTTTTCGGCACGGATTACAAAAACTACTACAGATACCGCCCGGGCGCGCTAAAAGGCACCGCAGGGCGCATCAATATGCTTACCGGACGGACCGCTTCGGGCGCCGTCCTAACGAACGATAGAGAGCCAAAAATACAATATCAAAAGCTAAGAACGATCGGTATTTACACCCAAGATAATATAAATTTAACCGACGAGTTGATACTTTCTTTGGGCGTGCGTAGGGAATTTTACGATCAAGTAGCCAAACAAAGCTGGCAAGGACCGAACAACACCGATCAGAAAAAGGCCGCTACGACCTATCAGGGCGGGCTTTTGTACCTGTTAAGCCCGCAGTGGTCGGTATATACTAACTACGCGCAAAGCTTCACGCCGCAGATGTCCATAGGCGAGGCGATAGGCGGCGATCTAAAGCCGGAGGAAGGCAAATCCGTGGAGTTCGGCACTAAATTTCAAAACGATCGCGTCACTGCGGGCGCGGCGGTGTTTAATATCGATAAAAGAAACATCCTGCGAACGGTAAATAATATAAGTGAGACGATCGGCAAGGCCCGCTCGCGAGGATTTGAGCTCGATATAAACGGGCGCGTGACGCAGGGACTTAGCATGTCGGCGAGCTATGCATATACCAAAACGAGAGTGCGTGAGGACGACGGCGCTTTTGCGGTGCTAATCGGCAAACCGCTGGAAGCGACGCCAAAGCACCAAGCAAGCCTATTTGCCAACTACGATTTCGCACATCTAGGCGCAAAGGGGCTTAGGCTGGGCGGCGGCGCACGATACTTCGGCTCGTGGTACACCTACTATATGCGCACGAACCTACCGAGCGTGCCCGCAGGAACGGCGTTTAAGCTGTCTCACGCCGTAGTTTATGACGCCTTCGTGAGCTACGATACTAAAATTTTGGGCTATGATACGAATTTTTCGTTCAATGTCAAAAATTTGACCGACAAAAAATACTATACCTCATCCTCAACCGGCACGACCACGAGCGTGATACCTATTCAAATGGGCTACGCGCGGCAGTTTATGTTTAACGTATCGGTAAAATTTTAACCTTAGTCCCGCTTTAAATTTCAAGGCGGGCTCTTAAAAATTTTAAAATTTAAAAGCTGCGAGCCGCTTAGACTCGGCAAATTTTAGGAATTTATACTTTAAATAAGAAATTTTTTGATATATTACGAGCTATTTTTAAATTTTCTAAAGGAATTTTATGGAAGTAAAAGCAAAAATGAAAGACGCCGCGAATGCGGTCGCTGCGAGCAAGATCGAAGCAAAGCAGGTCGCAGCCAAAGTAGAAGAGCTGGCCAAAAAGGCCTCCAAGCAGCTAAGAATCGACGGATTCAGACAGGGTAAAGTGCCTACCGCAGTGGTTTTGAAGCGATACGGCAAACAGCTTGAGGGCGACGCAAAACAGGAACTTCTTAAAAATATGATCGACGAGTCTCTTAAAATTTTAAAGAAAAAACAGGAGGAAATTTTATCCGAGCCGGTCTTTTCTAAATTTGACGAAAACAAAGGCGACATCGATGTCGAGATCGAAATTTCTTTCAGACCAGAGGTTAGCGTCGAGGGCTACGAGGAGCTGATCCCGAAATTTAGCAGTCCGCGCGTTACTCAAAAAGAGATCGACGAGAAAGTGGCGGAATTTTTGCAGATGATCGCGCCGCTTTCTAAAACCAACAAAAAAATTCTAGCCAAAGACGATTTTGCGAAATTCGACTTCGAAGGCTTCGTGGACGGCAAGCCATTCGACGGCGGCAAGGCGCAGGATTACGTCCTTCAGATCGGATCAAATCAATTTATCCCGGGCTTTGAAGACGGTATGATCGGACTTAGAGTGGGCGAGGAGCGCGACGTAGCGGTTAAATTCCCCGAGAATTACGGCGCGAAAAATTTAGCCGGCAAGGACGCGATCTTTAAAGTCAAGCTTCATGAAATTCAGGCTAAAAAACCTGCCAAAGAGCTCGGCGAGGAGGAGCTAAAGCAAGCGCTTCCGGGAGAAGTGGAGCCGAGCAAGGAGAAATTTGAAGCGCGCATCAAAGAGCGCATCAAAAACGATAAGCTTCAAAAGCTGATAAACGAGGATCTAAAGCCTAAATTTGCCGACGCGCTCGCCGAAAAATTTAACTTCGCGCTTCCAAAAGCGATCGTCGAGCAGGAGATAAATTTGCAGTTTAACAACGCCTGGAGCGGCTTTTCAAAAGAGCAGATCGAGGAATTTAAAAATAACAAAGACGCCCTTGATAAAAAACGCGAAGAGTTTAGAAAGGCTGCCGAAAACAGCGTCAAACTTACATTCTTAATCGACGAGCTAGCCAAAAAGCGCAATATCGACGTAAGCGATCAGGAGCTCGTCCAAGCGGTCTATATGGAGGCCTACACCTACGGCGCCGATCCGAAGGAGCATCTAAATAGATACCGCGACAACGGCATGTTACCGGCCGTCAAAATGGCGCTGATCGAAGAAAAGCTATTTAACGATATTTTCTCCAAGCAGGGCAAAAAAGAAGCGAAAGGCGAATAATGGTGATTCCTTACGTTATAGAGCAGACCGGCCGCGGAGAGCGCAGCTACGACATCTACTCGAGGCTGCTAAAAGACCGTATCGTAATGCTTAGCGGCGAGATCGACGACGCAGTGGCAAGCTCGATCGTCGCGCAGCTTCTGTTTTTGGAGGCGGAGGATCCGGATAAGGATATCTATCTATACATCAACTCTCCGGGCGGCGTGGTTACGAGCGGATTTAGCATTTATGACACGATGAATTACATCAAACCGGACGTTAGCACGATCTGTATCGGGCAAGCGGCGTCGATGGGGGCGTTTTTGCTAAGCTGTGGCGCCAAAGGCAAACGCTACGCGCTTCCAAACTCGCGCATAATGATCCATCAGCCCCTAGGCGGCGCGCAAGGCCAGGCTACCGACATCGAGATCCAAGCCAAAGAAATTTTACGAATGAAAGAAATTCTGAATGGCATCCTTTCGCAAAATTCCGGCAAAGATCTCGCGCAGGTCGAAAAGGACACCGATCGCGACTTTTTCATGAGCGCCGATGATGCCGTGCAATACGGACTGATCGATCAAGTACTTCAAAAGAGCTTTAAATAGATGATCCTGGACGTCCTTACCTATCCGAATAAAAAGCTTTATCAAAGATCGATCGAGGTCGTTAAATTCGACGCGGCGCTGGGCGAGCTTTTAGACAATATGTATGAGACGATGATCGCAAAAAACGGCATAGGTCTTGCCGCCATCCAGGTAGGCAGGCCCGTGCGTGCTTTGATCATAAATTTAGCCAATGAGGAAAAAATCCAAGACAAAAAGGACCTCATCGAGATCATCAATCCGCAAATTTTAAAAAAGGAAGGCGAGGTCGTTTACCAGGAGGGCTGCTTGTCGGTGCCTGGCTTTTATGAGGACGTCACACGCGCCGAGTTTATCACGGTGCAGTTTCAAGACCGCGCCGGCAATACCCACGAAATGGACGCTAGCGAGCTACTAGCCGTCTGTATCCAGCACGAGATGGACCACCTCGACGGACATCTTTTTATCGAGCGCATCGGATACAACAAACGCAAAAAATTTGATAAAGAATTCAAAAAAAGCCTAAAAGAAAAATCGAAATGAAATCCCTAAAATGCGCTGCCTTCACGGATGCACTGATCCCCGTAGAGGTTGAATCGACATTCGTGCGGGGGCTGCCGGGATTTAATATCGTCGGTCTTGCGGGCGCTACGATAAAAGAAAGTGAAAGCCGCGTAAAAGCGGCGCTTGTGAGCCTAAATTTTAAATTTCCCGCCTCCAAAATCATCATAAATCTCTCCCCCTCCGACACGCCCAAAAACGGCTCGCACTTCGATCTTGCGATCGCACTTCTAATCGCGCTGCAAAAAGAGCACATTGACGGCGATTTCTTCGTCTTCGGCGAGCTCGGTTTAGACGGCAGCTTAAAGAGCACGGCGAGCCTCTTTTCGATCCTGCTTTTTTTAAGCACGAAGGTGAGACGCGCTAAAATTTTAGTGCCGCAAAGTATCGCTCTAAAGGCCTGCACGATCCCAAACTACGACGTTTATGCCGTGGGTAGCCTAAGCGACGCGGTCAGATTTTTTTTAGACGAGGAATTCGCCGCAAGCAGACTCATGCGAGAAACCCATCCGCTTTTTAAAAACGTCGTGGAGATTGACGGGCAAGCTTACGTCCCCAACCGCGATTTTTCGCTCGATTTCAAAGACGTCAAAGGGCAAAAGCGCGCTAAACGCGCGAGCCTGATCGCCGCATGCGGCATGCACAATATCCTCTTTGAGGGCAGCCCGGGCTGCGGCAAAAGTATGTGCGCCAAGCGGATAGCCAGAATTCTGCCGCCGCAGAGCCTGGGCGAAGTACTGCTCTCGTGCGCCTACGAGTCGCTAAACAACAAAGATGTCGATTTTAGCGCACTGCGCCCCTTCCGCTCACCACACCACACCAGCACGCGTAGCTCGATTTTCGGCGGCGGCAGTAGCGGCGCAAAGATCGGCGAGGTCGCGCTTGCAAACGGCGGCGAGCTATTTTTCGACGAGCTGCCGCACTTCGGCAAGCGAATTTTAGAAAGCCTGCGCGAGCCGCTGGAGGATAATAGAATTTTGATTTCGCGCGTAAATTCTAAGGTCGAATACCAAACGAAATTTATCTTCGTCGCTGCGCAAAACCCCTGCCCGTGCGGAAATCTATTCTCCAAAAACCTCACCTGCACCTGCTCGCTAAACGACATCAGGCGCTACAAAAACACGATCTCCGCGCCCTTGCTCGATCGCATCGACATATACGTCGCGATGGACGAGACCGGCGCGGACGATAAAAGCGACGTTTGCAGCGAGGAGATGGCGGATGCGGTGCTGCGGGCATTTCGCGCGCAAAAGGCTCGCGGGCAGAGCGAGCTAAACGCAAAGCTACGCGACGAGGATACTGAAAAATTTTGTATCTGCGAAAGCGCTGCGCAGGAGGTTTTGCAAACGGCGATCACCCGCTACGATCTTTCGCAGCGCGGCGTAAATAAGACGCTAAAGCTCGCCCGCACGATCGCCGATCTAGCAGGCACCGAGATCATCGCCAAGGCGCATATTTTGGAGGCTCTTAGCTTTCGCATAAGGAGCGAAATTTGAAAAAAATTTTCTTTAGCACCGAGGAGCTTGACGCGCGAGCGAGCGCAAAATTTGGACTTAGTGAGCAAATTTTAATGGAAAACGCCGCAGGCAGGATCGAGAGCGAGATCAGAAAGCGGCTCAAAAAGGGTTCGCGCATTTTGGCGCTTTGCGGCGGCGGAAATAACGGCGCGGACGCGCTGGCAGCGCTGCGAAAGCTAAGCGGCGATTTTAGCTGCACCGCGCTTTGCGTGCTTCAAAACAGAAGCGCAGCGGGTAAATTTCAAGCTGATGCGGCGCGGGCTGCGGGCGTTAGGCTTATCGATATCGCAAGCGCAAAAGCCGCTTACAAGCACGCAGGTAGCGCATCTAGCAAGGATGCTTGCGCGCACGAAAGTGCAAGCGGCTCCTATTTAAAAGACGCTGGCGCGAGCGAGCCGCGAGGCGAGCGCGAAAGCCTAAGCGGCGCGGACATTTCGGGCGGCGACGATAAATTATGCGCGAAATTTACAAGCGCTAAATTTGAAACCGCAGAAGACGGCGGAGATTTCGGCAAGCTAGGCAACGAATGCGGCGAACCGCGCATCCTGCACGATGAGATTACAAGCGCAGACTGCATAATCGACGGGATTTTCGGCAGCGGTTTGAATAAACCGATAAGCGCTGAAATTTGTGAAATTTTATCTCTCGCAAACGGCACGAAATCCCTAAAAATCGCAGTCGATATCCCAAGCGGCATCGATAAGAGCGGGCGCATTTTAGGCTGTGCCTTTTGTGCGGATCTGACGATCGCGATGGGAGCGCTGAAGCTCGCGCTGTTTTCGGATGCGGCGAAGGATTATGTAGGGCGGATCAAGGTCGCAAATCTTGGAATTTCGCGCTCAAATTTTGAAAGGAGAAGCGAATATTTTCTGCTTCAAAAAAGCGATCTGAAGCTGCCGCTACGCACGAAGCAAAATACCAATAAGGGCGACTTCGGGCACACCTACATCGTAAGCGGACAGATGAGCGGAGCGGCGCAAATGGCGGCTCTGGCGGCTCACGCGATCGGCAGCGGGCTCGTTAGCATCGTTAGCGATGAGCCGTTAAATTTAAGCCCGATTTTGATGCAAAAAAGCTCATTTGAGCACGCGCGGGTCGTGGTCTGCGGCTGCGGGCTGGGAGAGCGGAAGATCGATCTTGCCGCGCTGCGGGACAAAAGCTGCGTCATCGACGCCGATCTGTGCTACGAACGCGAAATTTTAAGCCTGCTAGACACCAATTCAAATTTAATCCTAACGCCCCATCCGAAGGAGTTCTGCTCGCTTTTAAAGATCGCGGGCATCGCAGATCTTAGCGTGAGCGAGTTGCAAGAGCGGCGCTTCGAGCTTGCGCGGGCGTGGAGCGAGAAATTTAGCGGTGTACTCGTACTAAAGGGCGCAAACACACTCATCGCGCAGGCAGGCATCATCTACGTCTGCGACAAGGGCAGTGCCGCGCTCGCAAAGGGCGGCAGCGGCGACGTGCTCGCAGGGCTCATCGGCGGGCTGCTCGCGCAAGGCTACTCGCCTCTACAAGCCTCAATCTGCGGCGTCCTAGCCCACGCACTCGCCGCGCGAGCCTTCGCCA
>NZ_CALIMQ010000213.1 GCF_938045535.1 uncultured Campylobacter sp.
AGCCGAGCTTTTCGAGATACTCGTTGCTTAACGGCGTTATCTTTTTTAGTTGCATTTTTATCCTTTTTTTAAAATTTTAACTCATCTGCGCCGCGATTTTTGCGGCTTTTGCTAGTTTTGATACGCATACGGCTTCGCGTAAATTTAAAGCGCGCAAGGCGCACGGCAAAATTTAATTAGCGTAGATCATACGCGGCGATCGTGCGTAAATTTAAGCCACGCGAGATCTGCGGCTAATTTAAATGGGCACGCAGACGGCGTGGACCGGGCGCGGCAGAAGCGGTAAAATTTAGCTGAATTTTACAGCGCATTTTTGAAAAATCGGCGTCAAATCAATGCTAAATTTGGCGCAAATTTTAAAATTCTACGTGCTAAATTTAACTCGCTGCGCAGAGCCGCCGTATGTTTCAAAGCGCGCTTAGCCGCCGAAAAATCCGCCGCTCTTGCCGCTCTTGCTTCCGCCAAAAAAACTGCTTCTACCGCTTCGCGCCTTATCGTTTTGCTGCTTTGCTTGATTGAAGCTATCGACGCTTCTAGAGTAGGCGCTCGGGCTTTTGTAGGCGGTTTGGCGCTGGCTTTGGTAGGCTGGGTTGTTAAACAGCTTGCCGCCGATCCACGAGCCGATGATGGCGCCTGCAGCGCTTGCCAAGATCGCTTCGCCCAGGCTCATGCCGCCGCCGCTAAGCTGCGCGTTTTGGTTCGTCAAATTTGAAGTGCCGGCGTCGATTTTAGCGTTTTCTTCGGCCAGAAGGGCTTTGGTTTCCTCATCGCTTAAAATTCTCTCCGTGCCGTCGAGCGATCTTAAGATGATCTGGGTTTTTTCGCTCGGAAATTCCTCTAAAATTTTATATTTTCCCGGCGCGACCTCTTCGAGTCGCACGAGTGCGCCCTCTTGTAAGCGGACATTTTGCTCCTGCTCCTTATCGTCGCAGCCTGCTAGCGATCCCGCCATAACGAGGCCAAAGCCCCCTGCTAGCGCGTATGCCGCGATTTTGCGTAGTTTCATTTAGATCCTTTCAATGATTTTATATCTAGGCTTTGATTTATCAAAAGCTCATTTCCTTCGACGCGGATAAGCTCGCTCTTGCCGATATTTTCGATGATTAGGCTTTGCGCTTTGAGGCGCTTTTTGCGTTTGAGCGATTTTACGAATTTTGCAAGGCTCGTCCATTCGCTGCGATCGAAGGTTTTTTCTTTGATTTCGACATCATAGGGTTTGACCTCGCGACTTTTGTTCGAAAGCAGCGGTTTGTCGAAAAACGACAAAAAATACCTGAGCTTCTCATCGCGCTCTTTATACATCAGCTTGATTTCATCTTTCGAGGCAATTAAAATTTCCTCTTTTTCTTTGTGAAGCCTGTCCTTATCGCTTTGTAGCGCTTCGATTTTACCTTTTAGCTCGGAAATTTCTTTGATGAGATAGTCGATGAAGCTTTGAGTGCCAGCTGTGCCACTAGTGCGCGGGCTTTTCGCAGAGTTTTGCGAAGTGGGCTCGCTTTGCACTCCATCATCTAAAAGCACGTAGCGTACGCCGCCGCTTTCCTCGGCGCGCAAGGAATTTCTACGGATGCGGTTATAGACGGCTTCCTTTGAAATTCCTAAAATTTCGGCTGCTTCGCCGATCGAGACTTTTTTCATACAAAGATGCCTTTTAGCGTTTTAGGTAATTATTGCTAAATTTGCCTAAAATAGGCATTAAACGCTTCGTTTACAAAGATAGATTCCGCCTTATCGCAGCTGGCGCGCGATAAATTCCGCTCGCTTGCGCCCGCTAGATATAAAATTTCGCTTCGCTTGCAAAAGCCGCATAAAATTATTTTTTTCTGAGGTTTTAAAATTTTAGCCCAATAATATTGCTTAATTAAGTATATTTTTTATACACTTATGAAAAAATTTTAGTATTTCAAAGGAGGCGAAATGCCCGAATCGCCTAAATATAAAAAATCCGAAATTCGCTGTAAGCTCATTTTAGACGCGGCGCTGGAGCTGTTTTTAGCCAAAGGCTACGAGGCTACGAGCTTAAGCGATATCATCGAGCTTAGCGGCGGCTCGCTATCGTCGGTTTATAAGTATTTTGATAACAAAGAAAGCCTATTTTTGCGCATCATCGAACTGCAAAGCAAAAAGCTCGACGAGCGAATGAACGAGCGCATGCGAATCAACAAAGACCTAAAATTGCGTGAGTATCTGCGAGAGTTTGCAGGGATTTATCTGGAGTTTCTTTTCGCTCCGGAGGCGATAAAATTCTACCGACTGATACTTTTCAGCGGCTTTAACGGCGCGCTTAGCGAGAGCCCAAAAATCTTTTTAAAAAGCGGCGTGCTAGGTTCGCCGAATGCGCTGGATGAGTATTTGGCGGCGCATGCGGACGAGTTTGCGCCCGGACGCACGGCAAAAAGCCTGGCGCTATATTTTTGCTTTTTGCTTAGAGAGCCGCATTTTAGCAGGCTGCTATTTTTCGACGAAAAGCTAAATTTTAAAGCGAGCGAGCTAATCAAGGACCGCATCGATATGTTTTTGCTCGGCGTAAAAAAGCGCTAGTGGCGGAATTTTACAGCGCAAATTCCGCGCTTTTTGCACCTTTAATTTTATGAGCGGTTTGGGGTTTAGAATTTTGTAGCTTGGATTCTATCTGCTACCAAGCGCTATAAAACGCCACGTATCCCGCGCTTAAAGTTCTAATTCTATCGGCGCAGAATTTTTGAAACGATTAGGGCTGAAATTTTTATTTTCCGCATTAAATTCTGTGCCGAAGTTAGAATTTCGTCGTGGAATTTCGCGCCTCTTGCCTGTGCCTTTAAATTTGCGCCGCTTAGATTTTAAATTTAATAAAACCTCTTATAATCCCGCGAAATTTCAAATCAAAAGGATTAAAAATGGATTATGACATCATCGTAATCGGCTTTGGCAAGGCGGGCAAAACCCTTGCCGTAAAATCCGCCGCGCTCGGTAAAAAGGTCGCTCTCATCGAGCGCTCGCCGCAGATGTACGGCGGTACCTGCATCAACGTAGGCTGCATCCCGACAAAGCGACTAATTACCGCGAGCAAGGAAGCAGGCTTCGTAAATTTCGGCGTGCTCGGAGAGTATTTCGTGCTGAGCATGCAGAAAAAGGACGAGCTCGTAGAGGCGCTGAGGGCGAAAAATTTAGCAATGCTAAAGGGAAGCCCAAATATCGACGTAATCGACGGCGAGGGCTCTTTTGCGAGCGCGAATTCCGTGCGCGTGCTAAGTCCTGATGGACAAACGCGTGAAATTTCAGCAGGAACGATCGTCGTAAATACGGGCTCGATCGGTGGCCTCGGCGGACGCCCGGGGTCGAAGGAGGTTGAGCCGAGCTTTGAGGTAAGCTCGCAGATCGCTTATAGCAGCGAAGAAATTTTAAATTTAAAGATCCTGCCGAAGCATCTAGTAATCATCGGCGGCGGATTTATCGGGCTTGAGTTTGCTTCGATGTTTGCGGGATTCGGCTCGAAAGTTAGCGTGCTGATGCGATCGAAATTTATGAAAAACGAGGATGAGGATGTGGCCGCCAGCGTCAAATCCGCTCTGCAGGCCCAAGGCGTGGAGATTATCGAGGGCTGCGAGTTTTTGAGTTTAAAGGGCGGCGAGCTGAAATTTAACCTCGCGGGCGAGAGCAAGACGATCGCGGCGGACGCGTTTTTATACGCCCTCGGCCGTCGCGCAAATACGAGCGAGCTAAATTTAGCCGCTGCGGGGTTGCAGACGGACGCGCGCGGCAATATCATCACGAACGAGCATTTGCAAAGCTCGGCTGCTGGCATCTACGCAGCAGGCGACGTGCGCGGCGGAGAGATGTTTACCTACACTAGCTTAGATGATTTTAGGATAATTTTTAGCGCGCTTTTCGGAGACGGCGCGCGCACTACGAAAAACCGCGCGCCGCATGCAAGTGTGCTGTTTACCCGTACGCCGCTAGCTCGCATCGGCCTTAGCGAGAGGCAGGCAAGAGAGAGTGGGCGCGAGATCAAGGTGCTGAAGCTTTCGATGGCGGCGGTGCCCGGCGCCAAAGTCGTAGCGCACGACGAGGGAATGATGAAAGCGGTCGTGGACGCGGCTAGCGGCGAAATTTTAGGCGCGGCGCTTCACTGCGTAAACGCGCACGAGATCGTTAATGAGCTGGCGATCGCCATGGCGCTGGGCGCGAAGGCGGATTTTCTCAAAAATCAAATTTTTACGCATCCTAGCATCAGCGAGGCGCTGAACGATCTTTTCGGACAGTTTTAAATTTGAAATTTAACGGCGCTCGAGCTTGGCGATGCCCGGGCGCCCTAGCGCAAATCGACCGCGAAATTTAATACGCCGGAGCGGGTTAAATTAAACTGGGTTAAATAATTTGAGCCCTTGCCACCAGCGCCTTTCTTGGTCGCTATGGCTTGGCACGTATCGCCTCATCCACCGCTTGTAAAAATAATTTCTAGGTTATCTTGGAATTGTTTTAAAGGAGCTGTGCGTAAAATTCTGTTAGCACCTATCGGTATGTACTAATCGCTTATTGTTTAGAATTTCAAAAATTTATACTTTATGGATAGATCTGAATTTTATTTATCCCCAAATATCAAATAGGCTAAATTTTTGCTCAAATTCCCATACGCAACTACCCAGTATTCTCGTATGATATTTTTGATTTGCAAGTTATCGTCCAGAAAGTCGGCAAATATTTTGATCCTATCTTTGTCTACTGTGCCTAGCTCTTCATCCTCTTTCTCAAACGAAGCGACAATTAAATGCGACAGAGCAATCTTATCGTAGAAATTTAATGTCTTGTTTTCTAGTAGATTTAGCATAGACGTAATTTTGCCAATGTCTGCTAATTCTAGCTCCCAATCTTGCTCATCTCCCGCCGAATCTAACCCCAAAAGCTTATTTAATTTTATTGCGCTTTCTTTTCTTACGAAATAATCGGTCATTTTATTATCCTTTATAGATGTTTTTGCCACGATACTTAGCCGACCGCGCCATCTAGCAGTTTCCTAGAATTTTGCAAAGCCCATACGAAATTTTCGAGCTCTACGCAGTCTTTTAATACAAATCCAAAATTTAACAAACCTACCGATAGGGCGTCGCCATCTTTTATGACATGCGCTATTAGATTGCCTTTATGTTCTATACTCACTTTATTTTCATATCTTGTAAATTTAAAGATATTTTTCGAGCATCTTCCGTTTCTTTTTGAAAGTTTCTCGAATTGCTCCGTAAAATTCGGTCTTTGATTCCCATCTTTTAGCCATAATCCCCCGGCATATAGCGCCCATATAAGCTCGTAAAAATTGATATTATGCCGAGTCGCGGTAGCAGCGACCAAAAGCTTATTCGTTTCATGATTGATCTCTATTAAAGCCTCTCTGTCCATATGCCAAATCTCGGCTACTACTTTTTCTCTATCCGGCACGGAGGCAATTAAAAATTCAAATCCATTTTCTATCATATTAAAATCCTATTTTTTGTTTTTGCTACATAATTTAATTTGAATGCTCTATCGTTCGAGCCTAAATCATATTTACCCCATTCTTTTATGACATCTTGAGCTATACTTTTTACGCAGAATTCCTGCC
>NZ_CALIMQ010000214.1 GCF_938045535.1 uncultured Campylobacter sp.
ACGTCGCCTCACTCTACGCGAAGGGCGAAAACGCCTATCTTAAAAAGATCGCCGAAGAGGCGTGCGAGTTCGCGCTGGCGTGCAAGGACCTCTCGCGCAGCGAGCTTTACGCAGACGTCGCGCGTGAGAGCTTCGGCGAGCACAAAGCGGGCGAGCCGCGATACGACGTGATTTACGAGGGAGCGGATCTTTTATTTCACCTTCTGCTGGCACTTGCGGCGCACAATATCCATCCAGACGCCCTACTTGACGAGCTAGCGCGCAGGCAAGGGCAAAGCGGCATCGAAGAAAAGCGGCGTCGCGAAAAATGATGCGTAAAATTTAATCGTGAAGACGTCTTTTCCACTCGCCCGCCTTGCGCGGCGAGCTAAATTTAAAAAGTGTTGCCGAAATTCTGTGCCGAATTTCAACGATGAAAGTATATTTCACGCGCTATTGCCGCAAAATTTAATCGCGCTGCGCGAGCAAATCCGCGCGTAAATTTAAGCGCTTGCGCAAATCGTAAAATTTCACTAAAATTTTAAAATCAAATTTTAAAGGATAGCTGATGAAGCAGATCACGATGCAGGAGGCTTTGGACGCGGTTGGCGAGCGCTACTGCAAAGGCCATCACTACGAAAACGTAGCGCTAAGCGATGAGATGGTACGCCGCATCTGCGAGGTAAAAAGCCTCGTAAATATGGGCTTTATAGCTACGGCCATCACGGACGCGGCGCTACAGCATCTAGCCGCGCTGCCGAAGCTTGCGTATCTGTTTTTGCAAGATAGCGATAAGATAAGTGGCGAGGGCTTTAGATACTTTGCAGAACACGCCAAGCTCGAGCACATCGGTATCGAGAACGTCGGCATCACGGATGAGGGGCTAAAAGCGATCGTACAAATCCCGAAGCTAAAATCGCTACGCCTAATCAATTCGCGCGTGAGCTTTGCGGGGCTGCTAGCCGCGGCAAATACTAAAATCCAGTTTTATCTTGGCGGCGGGCAGTTTAGTAAGGAGCAAATTGCAGAATTCGAACAGGCGCAAAGAGACGCCGCAAAGAGCAAAAAGAAGCTTGATCCAGATGACCTGGCGGCGGCGCAGAGTGTGCTTTTAGAATTTTTCGCGGCGATGAGCGAATGGGAGAAATTTGCCACATCGCGAATCGATGACGCAGACGACGGCGAAGTGCAGCGGAGATGCGACGAGCTCTTTGCACGCTACTGCACGCCCGTTAGGCGCAGCGGCTTTCGCCCCGAGGGCATCTCCTTCTCGATGGCGGAGGGCGGCACCTACGGCGGATACGAGCTAACGGACGCCGAATGCGAGAGCAAAAATAAAATTTACATCTACGCCAAGGACGAACACGGCTTTGCACGCCGCTTCCTGCTCGTGCGCAAGGACGGGCGCTGGCTCATAGATAAGTGCCAAGGTATGGACGGCAAAAACCGCGGGCTATAAATTTGAGCGCGAAACGGGATTAAATTTCATCTGCGGCGCGATCGCAGAGATGAAATTTTATCCTCGCTGCGGGCGCGGCGATAAAATTTCATCGGCGCTGCGAAAACAAAGACAAAGAGGGCAAATGAGCGGTAAAATTTCTGCGCACGACGCGCACGGCGATCAAAGAAAGGTGCGAATGAAAAGGCGAATTTTCTCCGAGCTGGGCGGCTTCGTGATAAAGGGTCCTCGCGTTGCTCGCGCGCTATCTGGATGAGCACGGGCTTGCGAGCGGCGATGTTCTTGCCTATTTTACGCAGACCGAGCACGGCGATGCGGTCACAAGAGAGGGCATCGCCGTGCCGATATCGGGCGTTCGCAGCTTTAAAATTTCACAGCACTTATAATCCATATATAATGACGCTGGAATTTAGCGGCACTAATGTATTTTTTTTAGAAGTCAATGTTTAATCAAAATTTTATAATTTTAGATGTGGAATTTGCGTTTAAATCAATTAAATTTAAGCCGCCAAAGACGGCTTAAATTTTATCTCTCGAAAATAAAAATTTTATTCATGCCGTCCTCTCTGGACGCGACGTAGAATTTACTCTCTTTGATAGCGAGCGCATGGGCATCGCTCGCGCCTTCAAAGCTATAAATCTCCACGATCTTTCTGCTGCGCGGATCAAGCTTTAGGATGCTTGAGTATTGCTTCGAGAGTAGATAAACAAACTCGCCGCTCGTATCCATACCCGTGATATAGTAGTCGTTTATATCCCTGCCGTCCTTTACGCCGAGAGCCTCATCAAAGCTCGGCACGAACTCGCTCGAGAGCAGATTATCGGCGTCACTAAAGCTCGCCACGCTCCAGCTTTGCTTGATGTCATCGGGCACGCTCGCGATGAAAAACTCGCCGTAAAAGTCCGAGTGATCCCAGCTTAGGATATACTGCTGTTTGGCGCGCACAGTGGAGTAGCGGTCCTTGAAATCGAGCGTGAAATTTTCGTATCCGTCGTGCAGATAGCGCCACGCTTTGTTCGCTTCCTCTTTACTTTGATTCGGTGCGGGTTTGAAAAACTCATAGGTTTTATTATAGCTCATGAGCCCTACCGAGCCTTTAAAAAAACTCGCTGCGACGGTCTCCTCCATTTGGATTATCCAATCGGGTGTGCTTCGTAGATAGTTTTTTACGGTTTTTAGCTCGCCGTCCATTTCGTAGAGCTCGAATTTTAGCGTACCGAGCAAGAAGTTTCCGCTTGCCGCGTCGTAGTCAAGCCCTGTGACGGGATTATTGTTGTTTAAATTTGGCGTTATCTCGCCGATTTTGCGTAGCGGCGTTAAATTTACCACTGCGCCATCCGCAGGATTTAGATTAAACTCGCCGCCCAGCGCCAGTACAGCGCACAAAAGGGTTAAGGTTAAAATTTTTCTCATATCGCGACCTCACTTCGGTAAATTCGGTAGTTTTGGATTCCAGCTTTCGCGAAAATCAATTTCGGTTTCTTCCCAGTGATCAAGCTCCCAAAACCACTTTGACGGATCGATGCTCATGCGCGAAGGCATCGCGGAGGCTAGATAGGGCGGAGGGCCTGCCGTGATGAAAGCCTGGATGCAGTTAAAAGCCATGATGATAGCAAAGGCCACCACGGCTATCTTGCCTAGCGCAAATTTGGGTAAAACCGCGCCGTATGCGCCCTCTTCGCTTTTTTGCATTATTTTACCTACGTTTTTGCCTAGCAGCAAAATCACACCCAAAAATATAATGACGCAAAAATGTACCACTACGACCCAAAACTGCGTGTGTGCGCCTAAAATTTCGAGCCCGAATCCCTGCTTGATGTCGAGGTAGCCGCCGCCCGTGCCGTCAAGGCTATAGTGTAAAAAGCCGTCGTATAGCCCAAGGCATGCTAAAAAGAGGATTGCGGCTAGGTATTTGACAGCAAATCCGTATCTAACGATCAGCAAAGCCACGAATGAGATCGCTACCATGCAAAATCTCTCGTGCCAGCACATGATGCAGGGACTATCGCCCATACCAAAGCCCAAAACAAGGCATGCGATACCTACGGGCAAAGCGATGAGAGCGAGTGCCGCGAGGGCGAAAAGATTGAAAAATCGCTTTTCATCTTCGCCCCAGCCCGCAGAAATTTCGGCGCCGCGGGCGAAGCTTTGAGACATTTTATCTTGCATACTTTCCATCGCTCGCTCCTAAAAATTTCCCATAGGCACGACGGCAAATTTATTCACCCACGCCATCATGATGACGAGTATAGCGATACCCGCGATACCAAAGCCCATAACTGCGCGCTTTTTCTCAGGTCTAAACCACAACAAAAGGCCCGCGACGAAAAACATCAGAACCATTAAAAATTCCATATTTTCTCCTTTCTCGTTGAAATTTAATATCGTAAAAATATTACTATTTTGCTTATTAGACATATATTAAAAATTGTGTTTTATCAGTGTAAATAAATTTTTTATGAAATTTTATGATACTAAAATAGCCATTTTTAAGAAAATTTTTTCTATTTCAGCTTGATTTAAATTTATCTAAAGCATTTCGATTAGTCTGATTTTGCTTATGCGAGTCGCGCGATAAACGCCACGCGATTGAAATTATAAAATTAGCAAGAAGATGAGCAATGACTTTTAGCGTAGCGGCAAGCGAATGGGGGGCAATCATCGCTGGGGCGCATCCGTTTTTCTTGCGGCGGAGCGGTCTCTTGCATTATGTCTATCTTCTTACGTTTAGGCTGTATTCTTGCACCGCGTTTTCCCCTACTGAGTCCTCGTTTCGGTAGCGGACGCCGCCTCGTTGATAGCAAGCAATACCTTGCGATCGGTTTATGTCGGTCGCAGATGCCGCTCTACTGTGCGGTTATTTTGGCTTGTATTGCGCAATGAAATTTTGAAATTTTACAAAGCTTGCACAAGCCGATCGCTTTAAATTTTTGCTTGTTCTTAGTCGCGAAATGTTTGCGCATGGGCTTTAGGCGGCATGCCAAACATCCTCGTGTATTAGCGGCTGAACCGAGACGAGCTTTCGTATCCGACATCAAAGGTTGCTTGAGACGCTTTCGTGCCGCCGTTTTGTAAGATATATCTAGTTTCCTACAACCTAATGTGCTTTTGAAAATCAATCGGGCTTAGCGCAGTATTGCAGGAATTTTTGCGTATCGTAGTGATGCTGTTTGCCGTTAAATTCCACCATTTTCCGTCGCGCAGGCACAAGCGCGCGCTGGGCTCTAGATCGTCGCGATAAAGTCTGAGGCTTTCTTTGACGGTAAAAGCCGAGCGCCCCTATAGGCGTCTGAACGTGTCCGTAGGCTGGATATAGCTCGTCTGCGATCTTTGCGGCGTCTTTTAAAATTTTATCTACTTCGTTCATGCTTTCTTCTTTAAATTTACTCGGGTTATATTTAAATTTGCACGATTAGGCAAGGAATTTGGAGTATCGTGCTACCGCAAAATTTTAAAAAAGGCTATAATTTAGCAATTTTATTTCAAGGAGATAAGATGAGAGATTTTAGTTTTTGCAACCCCGTGAGGATAGAATTTGGCAAGGGTAAAGAGGAGCATATCGGGCAGTATATGAAGGAAGTGGGCGCGAAAAAAGCTCTCGTACTATACGGCAGCGAGCGCGTGCGAAAGAGCGGTCTGATGGGCGTCGTGGAGAGCAGCTTAAAGGCAAGCGGTATAGAATTTACGCAGCTTGGCGGCATAAAATCAAATCCCGTGTTAAGCAAGGTAAACGAAGCGATCAAGCTCGCTAAAGAATTTGGCGCCGATAGCGTGCTTGCTGTGGGCGGCGGAAGCGTGCTGGACTCGGCGAAAGCCGTAGCCGCGGGCGCCTGCTACGAGGGCGACGTGTGGGATTTTTTTACCGGCAAAAGCCCGAGCGTCGCGCTTAAAATTTTTGATATCATCACCCTCGCCGCGACGGGCTCAGAGATGAACTGCGGCGGCGTGGTAACCAAGGAGCAGACCAAGCAAAAATACCCGATCAGCGGGCCGTGTCTATACCCGAAAGTCTCGGTCATAAACCCGCAGCTGCAAGCAACCGTCAGCCGCGAGTATCTCGTATATAGCGCGAGCGACATCATCGCGCACAGCATCGAGGGGTATTTTACCGCTAGCGTCCATCCAAACATCGTTCGAGCCTATATCGAAGCAAACATCAAAACCGTCATCCGCACGACCGAAATCCTGCTCGCAGATCCGAGCGATTACGATGCGCGCGCCGAGTTTGCGTGGGCCGCAACGATGGCGCTAAACGGGTTAACCTACGTGGGCGTGGGTGGCTTCGGCTATCCGAACCATATGATAGAGCACGCGATGAGTGCGGTCGTGGACTGTGCGCATGGAGCCGGTCTTAGCGTGGTAATGCCTGCGTGGATGAGGTGGTATAGGGATAGGAATTTAAGCGCGTTTGAGCGTTTCGCGCTTGAAATTTTTGGCCTTAAAAGCGCGGATGAAGGCATCCTGGCGCTTAAGGCGTGGTTTGATAAGATCGGCACGCCGACTAGCCTGGCACAGCTCGGCATCGAAGGCAAGGTGCTAGACGAGGTCATAGACGTAGCCGCGACAAACGCTAAAGCTTGGAATATGTCGGAGCTCTATAGCCGCGAAAATATCGCTAAAATTTTAGATTTTGCAAAATAAGGCGCGAGCGCGCAGATAAAATTTTAAATTTAAAAAGGAGAGATGAATAATATGGCAACATTAAACGCATTAGGAATGATAGAAACTAAAGGATTAGTAGCAGCAGTAGAAGCAGCAGATGCTATGGTAAAAGCAGCAAACGTAACACTTGTAGGTAAAGAACTTGTAGGTGGAGGATTAGTAACTGTTATGGTAAGAGGAGATGTTGGAGCAGTTAAAGCTGCAACAGATGCAGGAGCAGCTGCAGCTGACAGAGTTGGAGAATTAATATCTGTACATGTAATACCAAGACCTCACTCAGAAGTGGAATTAATATTACCAAAAAGCAACAACTAAAATTTCATAGGGTGACAATATGTCACCCTTATTTTGAATAAGATTAAATTTATTATTCAAAATAAGTGTAACATTTAAAGTGGTAGAGAGGTAGAATGGAGGATTAGAATGGATAGAGATTTATTATCAATCCAACAAGTAAGAGATTTAGTAAAGTCAGCTAAGATAGCACAAAAACTTTATTCAACTTTTACACAAGAACAAATAGATAGAGTGGTTTATGCAATAGTTCAAGAAATGAAAAATCACTATGTAGACCTAGCAAAAAAAGCCAATGAAGAAACAGGATTTGGTAAATGGGAAGATAAAGTAATAAAAAATAAATTTGCAAACGAATTTGTTTATGATTATATAAAAGATATGAAAACTGTTGGTATCTTAAATGAAACAGATACTATAACAGAAGTGGGAGTACCTATGGGAATTGTAGCAGCATTAACACCATCTACAAACCCAACTTCAACAGCAATTTATAAAACTTTAATTTCGTTAAAAGCTGGAAATGCTGTTATAGTAAGTCCTCACCCAAATGCAAAAAACTGTGTTATAGATACAGTTAAATTAATGCAAAAAGCAGCTGTTGCAGCAGGAGCACCAGAAGGATTGATAGGTGTTATTGAAATACCTACAATAGAAGGAACAAATGAATTAATGA
>NZ_CALIMQ010000215.1 GCF_938045535.1 uncultured Campylobacter sp.
AGATGAGTTTACGACTAACTTTCAAAGTAGAAGGCTAGCCAATGAGCTAATCGTCTTATTTGATATGGGCGAAAAATCTCAATATGGAAACGATTACTTTGATAATTCGCTTAAGATAGCCGATTATGAAAACGATGTAAAGCTTTCAGAAGTTAAAAGCTTTTTAGCTTCAAAAGGAGCTGCGCCGTTACGCGTTTATGAGCGCGCAGTTAAGAGTAGCGGGAAAAATAAGTTTAAAAGATATTCGGGCAGGCTAAACGCCGAAGTCGTTTCTCTCGTTCCTTTCGATACCCAATTTAGAAAAGCGCAAAAGAACTGTTTTGATGGCACTTCCCTATGCTTATTTAACGAATTTCCTTTGCTAACCGAAACGGATGTCGAGGGCGACATTACTTCTATGATGATCAACTTTGTTGAGGTTAAGGCGGCTTTTAATAACTATCAAGATGGTTTTACGCCAGTAAAGATTACCATCCATACTGCAACTTACACTGGAGCAAAGCTCAACGCTATCTTAAGTAAAATTCCGAAAAAAGCATTTGAAAATAATGAGTTAAACTAAATAAGAGAGTCTGATGAATGAGGTAGAATGGATCAATAAATACGGCTTTTGCTAGGAATGGTTTTAGGTAGTGAGGAATTCGGTTAGAATTTCCCCTATCTAGGGGATTGGTTCCTCTTTGCACCCAAAATTTTCAATCTACCCTCCCCTGATTTAATTAAAATTTCCCTCTCATTTTTCAAAGTTTCCCCTTGGCTGACAGAATCTGACACTATGGCTCACTATAATTGCGCTCAAACTCGGAGGTAAAACGCCTACGAGATCAATTAAGGGAGTTGTAATGAAAAAGATTGTGTTGTCGCTAGCAGCGGCTGGAGCTATGAGTGGCGCTTTGGCGCAAGAGGTGCCGAATTTAGCCAATATCGCGCCGAGCAATTACGGCTCGTACGTCCCTACGCTTGATTTTTACATCAAAGGCAAGGATATAACGGACAATATGTCTTTTGCGGTAGGACTAGACAATAAATTCGGGCTAGCTCGAGGCGTCGCTTCGGCTAGTTTATTTTGCGTAATTTTTCAAAAAATAATTTAAGTTTAGTTGCAATAAAATTTCAAAAATATAACACGAAGGAGGCAATATGGCTAAATACCTATACGGTGCAAGTATCCAGGGTATACAAGAGTATATTTACGCCACGAACAAGCTGCAAGAGATCATCGGTGCCAGCGAAATAATAGACTCGCTCGGACAAAAATTTAATGACAAGCAAGAGAGCAAGGGCGCGATATTTGGCGTCTTCGACGAACTAAGGGCGAACGGCTTAGTAGAGCAAATTTTGCTTAATGCCGCGGGAAATTTTAGAGCGATCGTAGATGGCGAGGAAAATTTAAAAAAGATCGTCAGGGATCTGCCTAAAAAGATAATGCAAAATGCTTACGGCATTACCATCTCTCAGGCTACCGCTCCTTATAACGGCAACGACTACGGAACGGCATCGAAAGAGCTCGAACGAAAGCTAAAAACTCAGCGCAACCGCCCGAGCTTGCCGCTTGATATGAGTATAAATTTTATGGCTCTTGCGCCCAAAACGGCGCGACCTATCGTAAAATTTGATGACGATGATGCATTATTAGACATTTCGTCCGTTCAAAAGAGAGAAGCGCACGGAAGATGGTTTAAGAGGCACCCGGGAGCTAAGGAATTAAAAGAATTTAGCCAAATTTCAAATAAGAAAAATAAACTAGCCGTTATCCACGCAGATGGCAATGGGCTTGGTGTATTAGTTAAAAATTTGATTGGAGTCGTAAAAAAGAGCGATGATACTGGAGCTATAGCTAGATTTTCGCAGGCGCTTGATAAAGCGACAAAAGATGCATTTACCAATGCCAAAGTAAAAACAAAAGTCGCTCTTGGAAAAGATGATCTAAAGATAAAAGCGCTAATTTTAAGCGGCGACGATATGACGGCGATTTGCGATGCGGATATAGCGTTAGAATTTACTAAAAATTTCATAGAGGAATTTGAGAAGGAAACGGACAATAAAAAGCGCGATATAGAGAAAAAACTCACGATGTGCGCGGGGATTGCCTATTGTAACGAAAAATTCCCGTTCCATTATGCGGCAGCTCTAGCTGAGGAGCTTTGCGGTGCCGCAAAAAAGCACAGCAAAGATCGCTACGTAAACGATGCCGAAAAAGACATAGCGCCAAGCTGCTTAATGTTTCATAACGTCCAAAGCTCGAATTTCCAAAGCTGGGATAAATTTATAAAAGATGAGCTTACGATTGGGGATAAAAAAGAAGGATGCGCGAGCGATGGCAAAAATACTAGCGAAATCAGATGCGATTTCGGACCTTATTATTTGGGCGATACGACCAAGTCAAAAAACGAGCCAAAGGTAGAAAATTTTATAAATTTAGCCGAAATTTATCGTAGTGAAAATAGCCCCAAGGGCAAACTGCGAGAGTGGATAAAGGAACTTGGCATAAACGATAGATTAGCCAAAGTTATGCTAGATAGAATAAATGAGATGTTAGAAAATAGGGGCAAATTTGATGAGGTCCTGAAGGCTCTTTACGGCGAGTTGTCGTGCGGAAATTTGATTTTAGAAAAGGACGGGGCGCAAAAAACGCCGATTTACGACGTGTTGCAATTTCTCTCCGTTACTTCGGGTGCGGAAAATAAAAAAGTGGAGGGCAAAAATGACGATAAATTACGAGCTTAAATTTTTCGACTATTGGCATGTCAGTAGTGGTCTTAGCGGTGGAGCGGCGCTTGATAGCTATGCAGTAAAAAACTCTGCAGGCCTTCCGTATGTGCCGGGCAAAACGATAAAAGGACTTGTGCGCGAGGCAGCGGAGCTATTTTGGGATGCGAATGATATAGATAAGTGCTTTGGCTCACGAGGCGGCAAAAATAAGCAAAATAATGACAATGAGCAAAACGAAAACGACGATACTACGCAGGCGCAGTGCTATTTTAGCAGCGCTACGATAGATGAAAAAATCGCTGCCGAAATTACGTCAAATAACTTGCAGCGCAATCTTTTTGAAATCATTTCAGCTACCAAAATCAGCGACAACGGTATCGCGGTAGATAATTCGCTAAGAGATATAGAAGTCGTTTTGCCTATAAGTTTAAAAGGCGAGATCCAAAATGTAAGCGGCGAGATCGCTCAAAATCTAAAACGCGCGCTAGAGATGATAAAGCGGATAGGATTAAACCGTAACCGAGGCCTCGGCAGATGCGAATTTAAAGTTAAGGAGCTACGATGAGAGAGTTTAGATTTGAGATAACTTTTAAAAGTCCTATTATTTTGCAGGCAAGTTCTAACACGCAGGGCAAGATGAGCTCGCTTGATTTTATCCCAGGAAGTGCATTTTTGGGTATGGTAGCTAGTAGATATAGCGACTTTAGTGATCCTTTTAAAATTTTTCATAGCGGAGCAGTGAAATTTTGCGATGCTGCGCTGATCAAAGATGGTAAAGAATTTTTTAAAATTCCGCTTTCCTATTTTCACGAAAAGCTTGATGGCAGCAAAATTTACAATCATCACTTGTTAAGCCGCGAAGAATCTGAAAAATTTACCCAGCTAAAACAGATGCGAAGCGGCTACATAAATGACGAAAAAAAGAAGCTTAGCATGGACCTAGATTTTTCACAAAAGAGCGCATACGATAAAATCAAAAGACGCTCTATGGATAGTCAGATGTATGGCTACGAGGCGTTTAGGGCTGGAATGAAATGGCGATTTAGCGTTAAATTTGACGCTAACGTGCGCGAAGACGACATCAGTCGCGTAAAAGAAACACTAGAGCGCTCAACTAGGCTCGGCAAATCAAAAAGCGCCGAGTATGGGGCGGTAGAGATTAAATTTATAGGCGAAAATACGGATGAAATCCAAAGCTTTACGCCGCCTGAGGGATATACTTTCGTTTATGCTAAATCTCGCCTTGCGCTTATTGACGAAAACGGCAATCCAAGCTACGACGTAAAATATATTTTGCCGAATTCAAATGAAAATAATGTCGATTACGCCAAGACGCAGATTAGAATTTCAAATTTCACCCCTTATAACGGCGCCCGTAGTACAAAAGACTACGAGCGAGCCTGCATAAATAAAAGTAGTGTAATTGCTTTGAAAAATTTAAGTGCCGAGCAGATAGCCGCACTAAAAAACGGCGTCGGAGCGTATTTGAGCGAAGGCTTTGGCGAAGTGCTGATAAATCCGTGGTTTTTAAACGGTGGCAATGTAAAGGATAGTCCGATAGAATTCCAAAAAGAAGCGGAGACTGAGCACTCGACTAAAGAGATACCGATACAAAGTGATTTGGCTAAATTTTTAAAACAAAAGCAGACCACGAAAGACCAGGCTCTTGAAATAGCCGAGAGGGTGGCTAATTTTATAGAAAGCCATAAAGATAAATTTGGCAAAATTTCAAAATCACAATGGGGCGCAATAAGGGCGCTTTGTAAATCAAGCGCAGATATTCAAAAAGATGTGAGTGAATTTATAGGCGAAGGTGTTGCAAAAGATAAATGGAGCGACGCAAAAGAAACGCTCCTAAAGGCTATTGAAAAAAGTAGAGACCCGCTTAAATTTGCTCTACTTTTATCAATGCAAATGCCAAGAATCACAGGAGAAAAGCAATGAAAAGATTTTTAGCGCACGTCATCATAGAAGCCAAAACTCCGTTAAAAGTCGGCGGCGGCAAAAATGATCTATTTTTGGATGCACCGGTGCAAAGAGATTGGAACGGCTTGCCGATGATCTTAGGCACTTCGGTTGCAGGGATTTTGCGCAGGGCGTTTGAAGATAATGCCGGCAAGGATGCCGCGAATAAAATTTTTGGAACCAAGCGCGAGGAAAAGGGTCGGGGCGGAAATGGAAAGGAAAGCAAAGACGAAAATAAACAAGAAGACGAAGATTTACTCGGCTCAAGACTAATTATCTCAAACGCTCTGTTGCTCGTTGATAAGAATAACAAGGTTTGCGAAGAGTTGCTTTTGCAAAAGAGTGAGTTTTTGCGCTATTTTAATATTTTACCAATCAGAGATCATGTAGCCATAGGCGCGAACGGCGCGGCAAAGGATGCGGGGAAATTTGACGAAGAAGTTGTATTTAAGGGCACTAGATTTAAATTCTCGCTTGAGTTTGACGGAAGCAAAAAGGAGTTCGTGGAAATTTTAAATCTACTTTACGATCCTATGCTAAGGCTTGGCGGCGGAAGCTCGAAAGGCTTTGGCTCACTTGGAATTTTAGAGATAAAATGGGGCGAGTTTGAGCCGGACAGATACTCTAGCAGTTTAAATTTTAGCTCCGATGGATTTGCGAAATTTATGCCCGAGAGTGCAAAAGACGATAATTTGAAAAGACAAAAATTTATCAGATACGAGCTTAAAATTTCGCCAGATGATTTCTTTATGTTTGGAAGCGGATTTGGCGATAAGGACGCGGATCAAACGTCCGTGCTTGAGAGTGTGATCGACTATGAAAATAAATGCCTTGGCAAACGTAAAATTCTAATCCCGGCAAGTTCGGTAAAAGGCGCATTATCACACCGAACAGCGTTTCATTTTAATAAAATTAATAAACAATTCGGCGAAAAAGCCAAAGTTGGCAGTGAAAACGAAGCCGTAAGGGAAATTTTTGGCTACGAAAAGAATAAAAACGATAAAGGCGCCAAAGGTAAAATTTTAATCAGCGATTGCTTTTTAGATTACGATGAAGCAAAAGATACGAAGGTTTTTGAACACGTTAGCATCGACCGCTTCACGGGCGGAGCGATCGATAGCGCTTTGTTTCAAGAAAAAGCGGTCGCAAAAAGAGACGAATTTATAATAGAAATTTTGCTTAAAAACTACGTGTGCGGTGACAAAGAGAATGAAGCTTTTGATAACGCCTTAGGCGCCTTTGAAGCGGCTTTAGATGACGTAGTTCAGGGGCGTTTGTCGCTTGGTGGAGCAACCACAAAAGGGTATGGATTTTTCAAAGGCAAGGTCTTAAAATACAACGAAGGACGGATCGAAAATGAAAAAGAATAAAGACGAAATTTTAAAATACGTGAATGAAAATTTAAAAGGCTACGAGGGCTACATCCAGCTAATGGGTGAAAAAATCGACGAGAAGCACCTATTTTTAGCGGGCGAGCGAACTCCTAGTCTAGGCGAAGACGAGCTAATCTATGAGGCGCATTTTTTTAATGCAAATTTGAAGAAAAGCATTTCTATCCGCCAGATAAACGACGCTTGGTTTGTCGATGAGACGGAGTTAAACAAAGTAGCGCTAGAGGAAAGCGACATAAAAACGTTTTATCCTAAATTTGGTAATTTTAAAATAAAAATGGCTCAAATTTGGCAAGATGAAAAAGACGAGTTTTGCGAAGTGCCTCAAGGTAATGGAACTCTTGAGGGTTTGCCAGTATTGAAACTTCAAAAGATAGTATTTGCAGGCTTTGTAAAAGATGAAAAGGATAAAAAATGATAACCGCTCCATATAATTTTGTACCGCTAAACGATAAAATTTTCTACCCGCCTTGGGCTAGTGAGAACATTCTTAAAAATATCCATGACGTGCCGTTTGAAGACGGCGAAAGCGGCGTAATCGAGCTCGAAGTAACCGCCAAAAGTCCTATTTTTATAAAGGATGGCAAAAACCCGAGCGAGTTTTGCCATTATATAAACGAAAATGGAGGCAAAGAGTATTATATCCCCGCAACCAGCATCAAGGGCATGATAAGAAACGTGCTTGAGATAATGAGCTTTAGTAAAATTCGAATAGATGAAAGCAAGCATAAAAAGTATCTTAGCGTCAGAGATATGGCGGATAGAAAAAATTTAGTCGGCATGGTTAATGAAAATACTGGCGGCTGCGGATTTTTAGTTAAAAACGGCGATAGTTATATAATAGAGAAATGCGCAGATATTAGAACAATATGTCTGCTCAAAAATACAAACTACGAAGAAATAGAAAAGCTCGAAACAGCCAAGGAAAAATATAAAAAATTCGGCTTGTTAAAAGAGATAAATTTTACTCCTTATGATGAAAAATCAAAAACTAAAATGGGAC
>NZ_CALIMQ010000216.1 GCF_938045535.1 uncultured Campylobacter sp.
CCTGCGTTTTTGATGAGCCTCGGGCTAAATATGCCACGCAGCATCGCAGCTCACGGCTGGTGGACGCGCGACGGCAAAAAGATGAGTAAGAGCCTGGGCAACGTCGTGGATCCGCGCGAGGTTGCAAATGCCTACGGGCTGGAGCAGTTTAGGTATTTCTTGCTGCGCGAGGTGCCGTTCGGCCAAGACGGCGATTTTTCGCAAAAAGCGATTATAAACCGCGTAAATTCCGAGCTTGCCAATGAGCTTGGAAATCTACTCAGCCGCATCGTCGGCATGAGCGCAAAATACTCGGATTACGTCATAAATTCTAAAGACGTGATGAAATTTTTCACCGCCGAGATCGAGGAAGCAAACTCCTATCTGAGCGCTGCACTTAGCGCACTTGAGGAAGTCGCTACCAATAGATACTTGGAGGAGCTTTGGAGGGCGCTTGCTCTTGCGAACGCTTCGATTGCGAAATACGAGCCGTGGAATTTGATGAAAAACGGCGAGCAGGCTAAGGCGCTGGCTCTCGTCGCATTGGTTGCAAACATTTTGGCTAAAGTTGCTGTGCTGCTAAGTCCCGCGATGCCGAAGACGGCAGCACGTATCGCAGACACGCTAGGTTTTGAAATATCCACGCCGCTTTATGAGAAGTTAGTGATTCGCGGCGAAATTTTAGATTTTAAGGCTAAGCCGTGCGAGCCGCTTTTTACCAAGATCGATCACGAGCTAATGCCTAAAGCGGACTACGACAAGCTGAATGGCGCTGCAAATTCTGCGAGCGGTTCGGGTACAGACGCCGCAGTAAAAGGCGCGCTAAACTTAGACGCAAACGCTTCCGGTTCGGGCGCTACGGCGCAAGAAGCCCAAGGCGAGATAGCCGAGGCTCAAATCAAAATCGACGATTTTAAAAAATGCGTTATCAAGGTTGGCACGATTTTGGAGTGCGAAAACATTGAGGGCAGCGAGAAGTTGTTGCGATTTATGATCGATCTAGGGGAGGAGAGGCCGCGTCAAATCATAAGCGGTATCGCGAAATTTTACGATCCCGCCGCGCTTGTCGGCAAGCAGATCTGCGTGCTGGCAAATTTAAAACCCGCTAAAATTTTTAAACATAGCAGCGAGGGTATGATTTTAAGCGCCGAGGACGGCAGTCTTACGCTGCTTAGCACTCTCGCGCCCGTAAAAAACGGCGCGATCGTAGGTTAGCAATGAAGGCTTTAGCGCGCAAGGCTTCGAAGCTCGCTATCTACGGCGCGGCTGGGCTCTGTGCGCAAAAAAGCAGCGCTTCGGATAAAATTTTAAAGTTTTACCGCAGCTCCTCCCTCGCCGCAAAGATCGGCGCGGGCGGGCTTGTATGCGCCACGCCTTTGGCGCTAAA
>NZ_CALIMQ010000217.1 GCF_938045535.1 uncultured Campylobacter sp.
ATGGAACGATCAAAAGCCTAAACATATTTTTCCTTGAATCATCACTTTAAGCCGCGCCTTTTTAAAGACGCTAAAATTTAATCGCGGATTTTAGCAAATTCCGTCTGAATTTTTAATGTATCGCAAGAGTCCCTCGCAGCCGCGTTTGATATCTGCGTAGCAGCGCTCAAAATCGCGCGTGTAGTATGGATCGGCGATTTGTAGGTGTTCGGGATGGGTTAAATTTGAACCGGCGCCTTTTAAATTTAAGCCGGTTTGCTTTGCTGAGCCTTTGAAATTTCGCGCATCGCAGTCTGTAAAATTTTCCCCTGCAAATTCCAAAAGAAATTTTACCTTAGCCATATCCTTACCGCGAAAAATTCGCCCCAGCGAGCGCATATTTTCATCATCCATGCAAAGTATCAGATCGTAGCGCTCGTAGTCTGCGGGCGTGACCTGCACGGCGCGATGCGCTACGAGCGGCACCTTTTGCTCTTTTAGCACGCGCTGCGTTTCGTAATAGGGCGGCGAGCCGATCTCGTCGGTGTGCGTCGCCGCAGAATCTACGCTCACGCGCGCACTTAGGCCGCTTTGATTAATAAAATTTTGCATCACGGACTGCGCCATCGGTGAGCGGCAGATGTTGCCGTGACATACAAAAAGTAGCCTCACGCGCGCCTACTGCGTAATGATGTCGTAGTTTTTGGGGATTGCAGGCTTAAAGATCGCCTCGTTTACCGGCGCGTTTTTGCGGACGTTGCTTAGATTGATGACGACTTTATTATCCATTTTGTCGGTGTAGCTGATCTTACTCGGCAGATCACCCTTTAGCTCGATGAGATATTTCACATCGTCGAAGCTCGCCTCATAAACGCCGTTTTTATTTGGCTTTGCATTCGCTAGGATCGCGGTTAAATTTGGCGTTTCTTTGATATTCGTGATGATAGCTTGCTCGAGTTCGGGCTCGATTACGACGACCTTTGTGAAGCTAAAAAATATATTTTTTATCGTAGGGGTCTTGTAATGCCACACGGCGTTCTCTTTCGTAGCGCTAAAATCGCCGCCGTAGCTGATTTTCGCGTCGTCGCTCTGCACGGTTTGCGAAAAATTTGCGCTCAGCGTATCGAATTCTATCCCGCTTGCGAATGCAAAAATGCAGCTTGCCGCTAAAGAAATAAGAGTTTTTTTCATAAATTTTGCCTTTATTTTTGAAAATTTGCGCGTATTATAGCCGTTTTTCTAGGATTTAATTAAATAGAAACTAAAAATATGTTAATATGCGCGGTTAAAATTTTAAAACTAAGGTTTGAGATGTTTAAAAAGGTCATCCACGGGATTTTTGGTACTAAAAACGATAGGATCGTCAAACAATACGCCAAGCGCGCAGCGCAGATCAGTGCGCTTGAAGAAAACTACGTGGCGATGGACGATGCGGCGCTTAAGGCGGAATTTGAAGCGTTAAGAGCGCAAGTTCGCGCGGGCGAAAAGAGCACGGATGACGTGCTTAACGAAGTATTTGCTATCGTGCGAGAGGCGGGCAAAAGAGTGCTAAATATGCGCCACTTCGACGTTCAGCTAATAGGTGGTTTGGTGCTAAACGACGGCGCGATCGCAGAGATGAAAACAGGCGAAGGAAAGACCCTCGTAGCGACTTTGGCGGTAGTGCTAAATGCGATGGAGGGCGCTTTGAAATATGTGAAAGGATTCTTGGGTCGGGGAGGGTAGTAGTCGTTCGAGCCGAAGACGAACAGTCCAGGCAGCCCGGCGAAGACGGAGAGCGTGCGAAGCAGCGGTGCGACAGCGGCCGAGTGTGCGATGGAGTCTCCTGTGAGGATGAGGAGGTCGGGGTCCTCTCCGGCCAGCTTCTCGATCCAGGCCAGCTTTCGCCGTTGCCAGGCGAGCAGGTGGATGTCCGACAGGTGCAGGATCCTCAGACGCCGGGGGTCGCCGTCGTCTAGGGAAACTGCGTCCTGCGCAGCGGGAGAGAAAGGCCGGTCCGACGCGTCGCCTTGCCTGACAACGGGGGCCTTCGGCGTCGAGGACGTTGAGCCCGCCGCGGCAGCCTGCTCGCCCAAGACGCGAGCTGAAGACGATCTCGGATCCAAAACGAGAGTGCGGCGGCGCAACGCAAACGCCTGAGCCTCGACCAGACTCCACAATCCGGCTGCAAACCCGGCGGCGGTTCCGGCTGCCGCGATTCGGGCGGCCGCCTTGCCCAAGCTCACGGCTTAAGTCCGCGTCGAAGAGGGTAGCTCAGCTTCATCGCGGCTCAGTCGTTTCCGTCGTCGCCTTCGCCGCCGCCGTTGTCGTCATCCTCGTCGTCGTTCTTGTGCTTGGACTGGTCTTCGGAGGGCGTTTGGATCGTTTCGGAGCTGCCGGAACTCTCGCTCGGGGAAACGGAAGACGGGCTGGGGCTGGGCGACTTGCTGCTTGGGCTACTCGAAGGCTGGCTGGACTGCTTGCCGTCGTTGAGGTGCTTGTTGGGCTGGCCTTCGAGGGCAGCCTTTGTGTACGTCGAGAAGATCGTCGCGGGGAAAAGGCCGCCGTAGACCTCTCCGTACCGCTTTCCCTTGATGACGGCGTTGAACATCGTCTTCGTCCCGGACATGTGGCCCTGCCACACGGCGCTGGCCAACTGGGGGGTGTAGCCCATGAACC
>NZ_CALIMQ010000218.1 GCF_938045535.1 uncultured Campylobacter sp.
TCAGGAGGAGATCTCGCACTGTGGGATGCGCCCAGGAGATGGCTACTAGCTGCAAAACCGAGTGGATTAAATTTTGCCAAAACGGCGGATTTCGCCCATCCATCATCGAAGATACGTTTAAAAAAGGTTTTAGTCTTATTAGCAGAATTCTAATTAAAGTTACGATTGCGCCAGCTGCGAGGACGCTAAGAAAGCGCCTAAGCGCAGTGGTTTGCTCCGTGATAATGTGAAATTCCTCATCATTATGCCCGAAAGCAAAAGTTTCAATTTCGTTGATGCCGAAGTTTAAGAGCCCTGCGCAAAGCCCCATTATAACGCCTATCGCAAGGATCGCTAGAAAGAATTTAGTACTCAAAATATGCCTTTTTGAAACACATAATTATATAAAATTTTAGCTTTAAAAAATCCTTACCGCGCGCATAAAAGCAGCTAAAACGCGAGTAAATTTTAAAATAATGGCTAGGAATTTATATCGTTCTGTAAGTAAAATTTTACAAAATTCTATGAAGCTTAGTCAGAGGCAGAATTTTATTTACGTTAATTGCGCGAGTAAAATTTACATAGATTTTATATAGCGCGTAGAAAATTTAGCAAAATTTCGCATCGCGCTGGAGGATAAAATTCTATTTGAAATTTCTTGCCACGAGGACAGGCAAAATTCTACGTAAAATTGAAATCTATCCGAGCGGGTAAAATTTTAAATTGAGTAAGCGAGAAAATTTTGCAGAGGACGCGTGGGATTTCGCGCAGAATTCTAATTTGCGAAAGAGAGCAAAATTCCACGCAGAATCCAATTCGCATAAGCGGATAAAACCTCGCGTTAAATTCTAAGCCACGAGGCTAGGCAAAAAAAATTATGCGCGGAATTTTAATTTGCGTGAGTCATAGAAATTTTACGCCCGCGAACAAATTCGCTTAGGATTTTGCTATTTTTTCCAGATATCGTCGTTTTTGCCGGCTGCGGGCGCGCTTAGCTTTTTATCCAGAGCCGAAATTTTATCCGCGAGCTTTTGCGCGCCGCCGAAAATTTTATCTTTTTTCGGAAGCCCGAAGTGAAATTTCGAGCCTACGCTGTCTCCGATGCTTGCAAGTAGCGATTTGGGCGCGTTTGCGATCGCGTCTTTAAAGATCGCCGTATCGATTCCGAGCTCGGCTAAGTTTTTTAGCGCCCGCGCAGAGCCGATAAACATCGCGATCTTGGCGTCGAAAAGATAATCATTGGCTAGCTTTTGTGCGCCCGCGGCTGATTTTTTATCCACGATGATGAAGCGCGCGCCTGCGCCG
>NZ_CALIMQ010000219.1 GCF_938045535.1 uncultured Campylobacter sp.
TTAAGGCTAAGATTAAAAAGCTAAATCTTTCAAATTTGATGCGCTATAAGCCGCCCTTTATCCTTCAAAAAAAGGACGGAAGCTACTTTAACGTCCTAAAGATCGAGCAGCAAAGTAAAGAGGATATTAAAGCGACAAATGCTAGTAAGACGGCAGCCGATATAAATAGCGCAAATTCCAAAGACGCGGCGGGCTCTAAGGAGATATTGAGCTCTAACAGCGACACGACAAATTCTTTAAACTCATCTTCATCCGCATCGTTATCTTCCGATACATCATCTTCTTCTAGCGCGCCGTCTCCCTTCTCCGCGGGCGCATCCCATTCCTCCGCCAAAGAATCCAAAGCCTCCCGCTCATCCAAATCCTCGCAAGAACAAGAAGCAGCTATTAAATTTATCGTATTTGACGGAGGCAATTCCGTAAAAGAGCTGGGCGCGAGCGAGCTATTTGATCTTTGCAGTGGCGAGTTTATAGTGCTAGCTCATAAAACTCTGAATTCTCAGATCAAATTCGGCTTTGCCTGGTTTTACAAGCGGATGCTAAGCTTTAAAAGAGTGGTATTTGAAGTGCTTTTGGCTTCATTTATCATGCAGCTTTTCGGTCTAGTGACGCCGCTTTTTACTCAGGTAGTGCTTGATAAGGTTTTAACCCATCACAGCATTAGCACTCTAAACGTAATTGCATTTGCATTTTTGGCGACCATCATATTTGAGATGCTTTTAAGCCTAAGTAGAAATTATATATTCGCGCACACTACCACTAAAATTGACGCCAGATTAGGTAGCGAGCTTTTTAGCCATTTGGCTCTGCTTCCGATGACCTACTTTGAGAACCGCAAGGTCGGAAACATCGTTGCTAGAGTGCGAGAACTAGATAGCATAAGAGAGTTTATCGCAAATAAAAGCGTAAGCGTGCTACTTGATATTTTATTTAGCTTCGTATTTGTCTTTATGATGCTGCTTTACAGCGTGAAGCTTACGCTGATCGCAATCGCATTTATAAGCATAATTGCTGCGATCTACTTTTTTATCACGCCGGTGCTTAGAAAGAGGCTGGAGGATAAATTTCAAATGGGAGCCGCTTCAAACTCCTATCTCGTAGAGGCAGTAACCGGTATGCAGACGGTGAAATCTCTAGCGATCGAGGGCAGCATGCAAAAGATGTGGGAGGAAAATCTAGGCAGATACGTCCGCTCATCTTTTAATCTTTCAAATTTAAGCAACGTCGCAAGCGGCTTTGCCTCCGCACTGCAAAAGCTTATGACGCTTTGCATTTTATATTTCGGCGTGGGGCTTGTAATCGAAGGCAAGCTAAGCGTCGGTCAGCTCATCGCCTTTCAGATGTTTGCGGGGCAATTTAGCGCTCCTGTAATGAGGCTCGTAGGCCTTTGGAACGAGTTTCAGCAAGCCCTTCTTAGCGTAGATAGGCTAGGAGATATATTAAATACTCCAACCGAGCAGAGCACCGATAAGCCTATTGCGCTAAATAAT
>NZ_CALIMQ010000220.1 GCF_938045535.1 uncultured Campylobacter sp.
GATAAATTTGACCGAGCGGATCGGTCAAATTTTGATTAAATTTTCGCGCCGAGTACGCAAAAATGTATTATTTATAAGCCTTGATCGCTTTGTCTAGAATTTTCTCCGCTTCCGCGGCGCCTGCAAAATCCTTCACTTTGACCCATTTATTCGGCTCTAAAAGCTTGTAGGTTTCGAAGAAATTTTTGATCTTATCCAGCGTAGCTTTAGGCAGATCGGCGACCCCTTTGATGCCCTCATATCGCGGATCGATCTTGCTAACCGGCACGGCAAGTAGCTTCTCGTCCATTCCGCTTTCATCCTCCATCATCAAAACGCCGATTAAGCGGCACGGGATCACGCTGCCTGCGGCAAGCGGGTATTCGTTTAGCACCAAAACGTCTGCAGGATCGCCGTCGTCTGCTAGGGTATTCGGCACAAAGCCGTAATTTGCGGGGTAAAACATCGCGCCATAGAGCACGCGATCTACGCAGAGCGCGCCGCTTTCTTTGTCGATCTCGTATTTGATGTTCGAGCCGTAAGGGATCTCGATTACCGCGTTGATTTTATCGGGGTTTGAGCCCACTTTTATCTTTGAAAGATCCATAGTTTTTCCTTTATTTAGAATTTAAAATTTTGATATTTTTCACATCTATCGTAGTTTTGGTAAAATCTTTGTCGATCTCGCCGCTAATGCGCACGAGCGTATTTTCATCCACGCTCACGCCGCACCAAACGTCATCATCGATCTCAACCTCGATGCTATCGCCGTTTTGATCCACAAATCTATAATGCTCGTGTTTGAGTTGAGATTTTATCTTGCCGTCGATTACGACAGAAGAATCATCTCTTAATTTAAGCGCTTCTTTGACGCTTAACGGCTGAGTTTGCGCCGCGGAGCCGCTTGGAACGAACCCACCCGCACCGAATGCGGCCGCGCACAAAACCATACTAAGTAAAAATTTTCTAACCATATCTATCCTTAAAATTTTAATCTCTGCGTCCGCAAGCAGATCTGAAATTTCATCAATTTAAGAGCTGCTTGCATTTGACGATCGCATTTAAATTTACACAGCGAGCCGCTTAAATTTACGCTTAAATTTTAATTATCTCGCGCAACGGCAAGCTATAAATTTAAAAGCGCGCTCGCTTCGGAGGCGCATTAAATTTAAGCACGATCTGCGCCGCTTGCGGTATGAAAAAGAAGCCAAAGGCACTTAAAATTCAAGCCGCCATCCAAGCGCGCTAGCCTAATTTTTCGATCTGCGCGGCGATTATAGCGTTTATGTCCGCTACGATCTCCTCGACCGTGCGCTCGCCGTTTACGCTGTAAAATACGCCTGCGTCGCCGTAAAATTTACGGATATCCTCGATCGGCTCTGAAAATACCGCCATGCGGTTTTTAAAGACCTCCTCGTTATCGTCTGCTCCGCGAGCGCGTCCTAAAACACGCTCCTTGGCGACCTCCTCGCTGACGCACACCTCGATGACTGCGCTAAGATTTACATCATCGTCGCCTCGCAGTACCTCGTCTAGTTTGCTCATCTGCTCGACGCTTCTTGGATAGCCGTCGATGATGATGAAGTCTTTAGGCGAGCTTTTAATCGCGCTAACGATAGCATTTACAACGATATCAAGCGGCACGAGATTGCCTTTAGAGATGAAGCCGTCTATCTGCCTACCAAGAGCGCTGCCGCTTGCTACCTCGGCGCGTAGCAGATCGCCCGTGGAGTAGTGCTCGATGCTTTGATTCATCTGAGCGATCATACTCGCATCGGTCGTTTTGCCGCTGCCCGGAGCGCCGATGATTAGAAAAAGGCTTTTCATTTTTGCTCCTTCTTATGAAGCCTAAGACCTAGCTCGCGAAGCTGCTCGTCTGTAACGACGCTAGGGGCTTTGGTGAGCGGACACTGCGCGCGCTGCGTTTTAGGAAACGCGATAACCTCGCGGATACTGCTTGAGCCGGTAACCAGCATCATCAGCCTATCAAAGCCGATCGCGATACCTCCGTGCGGAGGCGCGCCGAAGCTTAGCGCATCGAGCAGGAAGCCGAATTTCTCCCTCTGCTCCGCAGGCTCGATCTTAAGCAGTCTAAAGACCTTTTCTTGAATATCCGCTTTGTGGATCCTGATACTGCCGCCGCCAAGCTCGATACCGTTTAGCACGACGTCGTAGGCAATCGAGGTAATATCCTCCAAATCAGGCTCATCGGGGTTATTCGGCATAGTGAAAGGATGGTGCATCGCGGAATAGCTGCCGTCGTCGTTTTGCTCAAACATAGGGAAATTTACGACCCACAAAAACTCAAGCCTGTTCGGATCTATGAGGCCGAGCTCGTTTGCGAGGAAAATTCTAAATCTGCCCATATAATCAAGCACGATTTTCTTTTTACCCGCGCCGAAAAATACGACGTCGCCGACTTTAAGCTCGCAGCGCTTGATAAGCTCGTCCAGCTCGCTTTTTTCAAAGAATTTTACCAGCGGCCCCTTTAGACCGTCCTCTTTTACTTGGATAAACGCAAGCCCTTGCGCGCCGAATTTTTTCACGTACTCCTCAAAGCCTTGCATCTGCCGCTTGCTAAATTTCAGATCGCCGCCCTCGACTTTTAGCGCTTTAACGCGGTTAGCTTTACGATCCTTGGCTAAATTTGAAAAAATTTCGTTGCTCGATTTTTCAAAAATATCGGCTACGTCGATGAAAGGCATATCGTAGCGCAGATCGGGTTTGTCGCTGCCGTAAAGCTCCATCGCGTCTTTGTACTCCATATGTCTAAAAGGGGTGACGATCTCGCGACCGCAGGATTTAAAAATGTCCTTTAAAACCTCCTCGGCTACGCTCATTACGTCGTATTGAGTGTTGAAGCTCATCTCGATATCGATCTGCGTAAATTCCGGCTGGCGGTCGGCGCGCAGGTCTTCGTCGCGGAAGCAGCGCGCGATCTGGAAGTATTTATCGAAGCCCGAGCACATCAAAAGCTGCTTGAAAAGCTGCGGACTTTGCGGAAGCGCGTAGAAGCTGCCCGGATAGACGCGGCTAGGCACCAGATAGTCCCTAGCGCCCTCAGGCGTCGCGCGCGTTAAGATCGGCGTTTCGACCTCCACAAAGCCGAGCCTATCAAGAGCATTTCGCGCGGCGATCGCGGCCTTGGAACGCATCTTAAATTTATCGAAGCTTCCCTCAGCGCGCAGATCCAAAAAGCGGTATTTCAGCTTCGTTTCTTCGTTGACGCTTTTATCGCCGATTACGAAAGGAAGCGGCTTGCTTGGGTTTTCGATCTCTAAGCTTTCTACTACGACTTCGATATCGCCGGTTTTTAAATTTGGATTTTCAAGCCCTTCGCCGCGAGCGCGGATCTTGCCGACAGCTTTTAGGACGAATTCGTTTCGCACGGTATTTGCTACCTCGTATGCCGAGTGGCTATCTTTGGGATCACAGACTAGCTGTAAAAGCCCGCTTCGGTCGCGCAAATCTATAAAAATAACGCCGCCGTGGTCGCGGTAAGAATTTACCCAGCCGCACGCGGTTACACTTTTGCCGATATCGTTTTTACTCAAATCGGCGCAATAATGACTTCGCAAATTTACTCCTTTAAAATTATTTGTAAAACGCAAGTATAGTTAAATTTTGCTTTTACAAAGCTAATTTTTTATAAAATAAAACTATGGAAAACAAAATTCATAAAAACCTTAAATTCGCGGGGCTAATAGCTAAAAAATCAGAAGAGATTCGCCCCGTCGTGGAGCAAATTTGCGAAATTTTAAAAGCGCAAGGTATTGAGCTTTTGCTTGAAGAGGACGGAGCGGAATTTTTCGGCCTTAAGTCGCATACGCTTGCAGAAATTTTAAAAAAGACCAATTTTTTAATTAGCCTCGGCGGCGACGGCACGCTCATCGGGCTTGCGAGGTTGCTGAGCGACAAAAACGCCTTTATTTTGGGTATCAACGCGGGCACTCTCGGGTTTTTAACGGACGTGCAGCCGAGCGAATTTGCAAAATTTTTGAAGGAATTTCTGCGCGGCGAATACGAGATCGAGCGCCCGTTTTTGCTCGAAGTGATACTGGAAAACGGCAGCGGCAAGATCGTCCGCAAGACCGCATTTAACGACGTCGTAATCACCCGCAGCCATATCTCTTCGATGGCGAAGATCGATGCGTTTTTAAATAGAAAATATTTCAACACCTACTACGGCGACGGCGTGATCGTAAGCTCCGCCGTGGGCTCGACCGCGTATAATATGAGCGCGAACGGTCCGATCGTCTATCCGCTGTGCGACGTGTTTTGCGTCACGCCAATCTGCTCGCACAGCCTGACGCAGCGGCCTTTGATCCTGCCAAAAGAATATCTCGCGAGCTTCAAAAACGCCGGAAGCTCCGAAGTTAGCGTCGTCATCGACGGACAAGATGTTTTTGATATGGCGGAATTTCACAGCGTGAGCGTTAAAATTTCGCACGCAAAGGTAAATTTAATAAAACGCAGAAGCTACGATTATTTCGACGTTTTAAAAGCCAAACTCAGATGGGGGCACGGCGGATGCTAGAAAGAATTTATATTAAAAATAATCTAGGTTTTTGCGAGAGCGAGCTTAGTTTTGGTCCGGGACTTAGCGTATTTACAGGTATCAGCGGCGCGGGTAAATCGGTATTAATAGGCGCGATTTTAGCGGTGTTCGGTCTTAAAGAATGCGAGGCTGAGCTCATAGAAGCGGACGTAGAGCATCAATTTGATATGGAAAATTTCGGCTTGATAAACGATACGCCAAATATTTTTCGCGTCCTAAAAGAGCGTAGCTTGCGATACTTTATAAATTCTCAATCGGTCTCAAAAAAAAATCTAAGCATGATCGCCGGCGAATACGTAAAATTTTTAGGCGCGAAAAACGCCGGCGAAATGAGTAGCGACAGCTTGCTAAAATTACTTGATTTTATCGCCGCGAAAAAAGATGCGGCGCACGCGCAAAGCCTATTGGAGCTTCAAAGCGCTTTTGTGGAATTTAGCCGTACAAAAAAGCAGCTGGATGAAATTTTGGATCAAGAGCGCAAGATTGAGGAGTTAAAGGAATTTGCTCGCTTTGAGATTGAAAAAATCGAGCGCGTATCGCCTAAGATCGGCGAATATGAGGAGCTTTTGCAGATCAAAAAAAAGCTTAGTAAAAAAGATAAGATCGAAGAACTTTGGGCTAAGGCGCAGGGTGTTTTTGAGCTAGAACGCAGCGTCATCGAAGCGCTAAGTCTTAGCGGGCTGGATAGCGCATTTTTTGAGGATGCAATGAACGAGCTGCGGCTAAAGCAAGAAAGCTTGAATTTAGACGAGCTCGAAAATATCGACATAGAGAAAATTTTAGATCGCATCGAAGCTCTTAGCGCGCTAAATAGGCGCTACGGAAGCGTAGAGGAGGCGCTAGCTACGCTTGAAGCGCGCAAGAAGGAGCTTGAGCATTACGAGCAGTTAAGCTTTGAAAAAACCAAGTTGCAAGCGGAATTTAAATGCCTTAGTGAAAGCACCGCTACCCTTGCCGAAAAAATCAGCGAGGCTCGCAAGGGCACTAAAAAACGGCTCGAGGATCTGATAAATTCCTATCTAAAGCAGCTTTATATGGACGGAGTGGAGCTTAGTTTTAAGCCCGCGGTTCTTAGTGAGCGCGGCACGGACGAAATTTGCGTCAGCTTGTACAAGACGGAATTTAAAAATTTAAGCTCAGGCGAGACGAACCGCCTGCGCCTTGCTTTCATCGCGGCAAGCTTGGAGCTTACAAATAACGGCGAGGGAATTTTGATCTTAGACGAGATTGATTCAAATTTAAGCGGAAAAGAGGCGATGAGTATTGCAAACGTGCTGGTAAAAATTTCAAAATTTTATCAAATTTTTGCGATCTCGCACCAGCCGCAGCTTAGCTCAAAGGCTGCGTCACACTTTTTAGTAAGTAAAACGAACGGCAAATCTAGCGTGAGGTTATTAAGCGAAAATGAGAAAATAACAGAGTTAGCTCGTATGATAAGCGGCGAGACTATTACTGCAGAAGCCCTGGAATTCGCTAAAAAACTAAGACAAAGCTGAAGGAATTTTAAGCTTAAGTTTAAATCTGAAATTTTTTGCTACAATACCGCGTTTAATTTAAATTTAAGTGTGATTTTGCAAAACGACGTAAAATCCGCTTCGAAAAATTTTATCAAGTGAGTTTTATGATTATAGATACACATTGCCATTTAGACGATGCTAGTTTCGACGCCGATTTGGACGCGGTGATTGAGCGCGCCACGATTGCAGGCGTGCGTAGCATCATCATTCCCGGTGCCGATGTAGCAGACCTAGATAAGGCATGTAAAATTTCGCACGCGCGGAATAATGTGTATTTTGCCGTAGGGGTGCATCCATACGAGATAGATTCTTTCGATATGGAGGTGCTGAAGCGGTATGCTGACGATCCCAAATGCGTGGGCGTTGGCGAATGCGGTCTTGATTACTTCAGACTTAAGCATCAAGAGAGCAAGGAAGCCAAAGCCTTAGAAATCTCCCTCCAAAAAGACGCCTTCATCTCACAAATCGATCTAGCAACACAACTTCAAAAACCACTTATAGTCCATATCCGAGAAGCAAACGAAGATAGCTTTGGAATTCTAAAAGATCGCGCCGGCGATTTATGCGGCGGTGTTTTACACTGCTTCAATGCCAGCAAGCTTTTGCTAGGTCTTAGCGAATACGGATTTTACTTCGGTATCGGCGGAGTTTTGACATTCAAAAATGCAAAAAACTTAGCTGAGATCTTACCGCAAATTCCGCAAGAGCGCCTCTTAATCGAGACGGATGCACCATATCTAACTCCGCATCCGTATCGCGGCGAGCGCAACGAGCCTGCATTTACGAGACTCGTGGTAGAAAAAGTCGCGGAAATTTTAAGCCTAAGCGTAGAAGAGGTCGAAGCAATAACGACTCAAAACGCCTGTAGGCTTTTTGGCGATAAAATCAAAGGAGAGATATGAAAGCCATAAAATTTATACTGCTAGCCCTACTTTTAGTGGGCGAAGCGTTTGCGAGCCAGCCCGGTCTGATGCGCGCAAATCACGACTATATTTTAAATCAATTCGGCATCGAAAATAACGAATCGAGCAAAAACGTAGTCGCGGGCATATTCCGTGCGATCAATGCAAGCGATCGCAAGCAGTTTAAGCATATCGTGACTTCGCAGTCGCACAATGCCTACTTAGTCAAATCCGAGGTCGATAACATCGAAGCTCCGGAATTCTTATTGTATTTGGCAATGGTAGAATCTCATCTTAAAAACACCGTAACTTCGGGCGCTAGCGCAGGTGGTATGTGGCAGCTGATGCCGGCAACTGCGAAAAATTTCGGTCTTAGAGTAGATAGCGCCGTAGATGAGCGTCGCGATCCCGCAGCCTCTACGGATGCTGCGTTTTCGTATATTTTGCATCTGAAGCAAAATTTTGGCAAGTGGTATTTAGCGCTAATGGCGTATAATTGTGGCGATCAAAAGCTTAAAAATGCGATTGCAGCTACTGGCAGCGATGATCTGGATCGCTTGCTAAAAAGTCCCGCACTTCCTAATGAGACTAAGAATTTTATCAAGCGCATTATTAAATACGCTTACATTGCTCAAAATGAAAATATGCGTAAAATTCTGCTTTTTGAAAGCGAGCCGTGGGGGCTAAAGCGTATCGCAGTAGCTCCGGGCACAAAGCTAAGCGCGGTTGCAAAACAGATCGGAATTTCGCCATCGCAGATGCAGGACTACAACGCGCATATTAAAAACGGAATTTCGCCGCTTAACGGCAAGTACTTCTTTTATATCCCACAAAGCAAATATGCAGAATTTGTCGTAAATCAAGGCGCATTTCAAGCGTATGAACCACGTCTGAAACAGCGCAAGCCAGGACGCGTGTTAGCAGGTTTGGCGAACGAGCTTAGCCTCAAAGACAAAAACGAAATAGCGCTAAATAATATAAAATTCAACAAATAAGATCGGATCGTAGGTGTCGTACCAGAAAATCGCTCTTTTTAGTGCGCTTTTTGCGCTGATTCTTGCCGGTTGCTCGTTTCGCACCGCACCGTCGTCTAGATCGTCTGCGGGCGGTGCGGGCAAGATCGGCAAAAACTCTCCCGCCACCATGCGCCCTTATAAAATCAACGGCAAAACCTACTATCCAGAGCAAGTAAGCGTCGGTGACACTCAAATCGGCATCGCCAGCTGGTATGGGCCGAATTTTCATGGCAAATACACCTCAAACGGCGAAATTTACGATATGAACGGCATGACCGCCGCGCACAAAACCTATCCAATGAATACTATGGTAAAGGTCACGAATCGCGACACCGGCGCTATCGCAACCGTGCGCATCAACGATCGCGGTCCATTCGTGGATGGTCGCATCATCGATCTTAGCAAAACAGCTGCTAATTTAGTAGGCGTATTTGCTAAAGGTACGGCACCTGTAAAGCTCGAAGTAGTGGGCTTTTACGGACATACAATCGCCAAAGGCTCGCCAAAAGCAACCATCGTCGGCGGAAATTTTATGGTGCAAATCGGTGCGTTTAGAAACAGAAGCGGCGCACAAATTTATCAGCGCGATTACCACGGCACGGCGGGATATCCTGCGATCATCAAAGAATTTAGCATAGATGGCGCGCCGATTTATCGCGTCTTTTTAAGTGGATTTAAAAGCGAGGATGAGGCGAGAGATTTCGCGCATAATGGCAAGTTTACTGGAGCTTTCATCGTAAGGGAGTAGCAGTTTTACTTGACGGCTTTTACCTTCGTTTTTTTGCTTGATAAGGGTTTTGTTAAATTTATTTGTGAGCTACTTGCAGTAAAATTTCTCGTCATCTAATAGTTATCTGCTTTAGCTGCGGCGAAGTGCGAACTACTTGCAAGCTATTCGTAGCAAAAATTGCGCCTGCCCGCTTGAGTTTTGCTTTTTAATAGGACACCGTGGCTGATAAAATTTCTATATTGATAGGGGATAAAGCATGCAAAAATATCCGGAAGTTTATAGTTTAGAAAAGAGTTTGGCTATACTTGAAAAATATAAAGACGGGCTGAGCGTAGAACAATACGAGCAAAACAGATCTATCATCTGCAACCACGCGATAGAGGGTATGTTTGCAAACGAGCAAGATATAATCGATCTTATCAAGGTCGATAAGGGAGAAAAAACGCCCGATGAGATAATAAACGAATATAAAAAAGAGTGGGGCGTTTTATAGCGTAGTAGAAAATTGAAATTTGATAGTGAAATATTAGATGTATTTAAACGCAGCTCTTCGGTTCTTTGAATTTTAATCGTGCAGAAAAGTTACGACTTCATGTTCCTTTGGCAAAAATTTTCTGCCATCAATGCCGTCATCTCCATATTCCAATAATGCTTCATTTAAAATTTCATAAATTTCATCCATTGAAATATCTCCAATATCAGAATTTACGCTTTGGAATTTATATTTGATTTTAAATGGATTTTCCGTGAAATATTTACTCGTAGCCTCATCATAAATTCGCCTTATATCAAGCTCGATATCTCTACATTTATAGTGAAACAACCAAATATCCTCACCCGTATAGCCATCTCGCGGATCCGGCATAGATGCCAAACATACATGAATAAGCCAAGCATCTCTTTGCCTATCGATAACCCAATTCATCCAATCGGTATCATTATCCTGGATTGGGTATGTGTAATTGTGTTTCATCAATAACTCGTTCATATTGCTTAAAATATCATATTTCTCCAAGTCCTCTTTAGAAATATATTCTGCTACAAACGCCATCTAGCCCTCCTTGAGAAATTCTATAATTTAAAGTAGATCGCTCGTATATAGACCAAACAAAGACGAGAGCTCAAATTTAATCCTTTTACTGACGAGAACTTATCGTTAAAGCTGCCAATTTATATGCGATTATCATCAATTCTTACTATAATTTTTCGTAAAATTCGTTATGAAATTTAAAAATTTCAGGCGCTTTGTCACTCGCCACCTCTTTTAAATTTAGCGTCCAAAAATACGCAGAATTTCACGCCGTATAGGTAGAAAATCCAGCTTATGTAGATCCACAGAAAGAAAAATAACGCGACCGAAAACGAGCCGTAGATACTAAGATAGGTTTTGTTATAAAAGACGTATTGCGCGAAAACCAGTCTTGAAAGCCACCATAAAATCGATGCTACGAGCGATGAGGCAAGCACCGCTTTTGCGCGGATCTCGCGGTTGATCGCCGTAGCGTAAGTGATCGCAAAGATCCCCCAAACGATTAAGTAGGGTAGAATTTTAAGCAAATTTATCCAGCTCGTAAGCTCGGTTTTATTTAGTAGCTCCTGAAGCTCGCCGCTGATATAAAACGACGCTCCAAGCCCCACAGGAGCGAGCGTCATCAGAGTCCAGTAGGTGCTTAGGCTTTTAAAAAAGCTCCGCTCGGGCGAATGCGAAATGCGCGCAATTATTGCTTCAAAGTCTCCGAAAAATAGCACCGACGTAACTAGCACCGCGCAAAAGCCCGTTACGCCAAGGCTTAGCCCGTTTGCCATAAATTCCTCGATATAATGCGCCATGCTCGCTTGATTTGCAGGCAGGAAGTTTGAAAAGATAAAGCCCATAATCTTGTCGTAGTAGCCTTTGAAGCTTGGCAGCTGCATAAAAACGCTAAGCGAGACCATCAGCACCGGCAGTAGCGCCAGAATCGTGTGAAAGCTAAGGCTTGATGCATGGTGCATGAGCTCGGTATCGTAGAGGCGGAAGAAATTTTTAAGTCGGTTTTGCACTTGCATAAGCGCGGGTATTAGTTTTTTCATACGGGCGATTTTACATTAAAATTTTAGAATTTCATATAAATTTGCACAATTTTTCTTTTGTATCGCAGTATATTGTCTATGAAATTTTAAACTGCAAAAATACGACTACAAATATATAAATTTATATCTCGAATTTAGTCTAAATTTAGGAAAATTTTTCTAATATGCTAAAAAATAATATTAAATATATCCATAACGAAGGGAAAATAATGGAACGAAGGAAAACGATGAAATTTAAAATTTCATTAGCGGCATGTATGTGCTTACTATGCAGCAGTTTGGCTGCAGTGCAAAGCGGCAGTAATTCTGCGCCTGAAAAATCGCAGAATATGGGCGTAATCGAGGTAAATTCCGTCGGCGATAATATCAGCGAGAGCGGCATCGACGAGGGCTTTTTGAGCAAAAACGTGCAGCAAGGCATGCTTGCCGGCAAGCGCGCACTTGATCTTCCCTATCAGATCAACACGATCAGCAAGGAAATCATAAATCACCAAGGTGTCACCGGCTACGAGGAGGCGGTCAAATACTTCCCGTCCGCGCAGATTCAGATGCGCGGCGGCGCCACGGTCGGACGTCCGCAGACGCGCGGTTTTGAGGGTAGCGTCGTAGGCAACAGCTTCTGGGACGGCTTTTATACGATTTCGACGACGGCGATTCCGATGGCGATGTTTGAGAGCTTTCAGGTGCAAAACGGCGTCGCAGGCTCTCTCTACGGCGCGCAAAATCCGGTCGGGATTTTCAGCTACACGCGCAAGCGCCCCGTAAAAGATCAATACATCATCTGGAGCGATTATATGTCGCGAAGCAATCTAGGTCTTGGACTTGATCTATCCGATAAATTTGAAAAATTCGGCTACCGCGCGGTGTTTTACGGATCAAACGGCGACAGACAACCGAAGGGCTCAAATTTGCAGCGCCGCCTAGCCAGCGTCACGATGGAATTTTATCCTACGGGCGATCTTATTTTTGAAACCGCGGCTAGCTATTATGAGCACAATACCAAGGGTTTTGCGGGGCAGTTTGCCCTCGGCGTTAAAGACGGCAAGATTACGGACGGAATTACGCTTCCAAGGGCGGTGGATTCCTCAGAGCGTGGATTAGGACAGAGCTTTGGAGGAATGCATCTAAAAACCACTACTGCAAGCGCTAAATTTAAATTTACGCCTACCGATAAATGGTATTTAGAGGGCGGCTTTCAGTTTCAGCGCACCGATCGCGACATTCACAGCGTCGTAAACTATTTGCTTCCTGAAGGGTTTGATTGCGCTAATTACGCTGCTTTGCCGAATAATAGAAAGCCTGCTATATGTTTAAGTAACCCAAATGCGAAGTGGACGAAGCCGGGCGATTATTATACTCAACACAGCGGCGGTGCTACGGCGGCATATAGATTCGATCTACCAAGCGGCTATCTCAAGGCCAATACGCAGTTTAACACGGGCGATATCGAGCATGATTTCAGCGTGCAGACCAACGGCTATCACTGGACGCAGGATAGATATAAAAACGCGAGTACCAACTATGTCTCGCCTACTATAGGCAATATCTACGATCCTAAAATTCTAAATTACACCGGTGCTAGACGCGGAAGCGGTCTGTATCACTACGCTGTTTTGGATATGTATAACGTCTCGGTGCTAGATGATATCACGATAAACGATAAATTTGACGTGATGCTAAGCGCATCTAAGGCGTGGATGAGGCAGGAATCCTACAATAATCGCCAGCAAAGACTTGTTAAAGCCTACAGCGATTCGGGCTATAGCTGGGCGGGCAGCTTGATCTTTCATCCGGTAGAGGATGCCAGCATCTACTACACCTACGCAGATAGCTTGCAGCAGGGCTCTACCTATGTTTATAAGAGTGGCCCGCATAACGGCGAGGTCGCATCTACGTCGCCGTATCGCTCCAAGCAGCACGAGATAGGCGCTAAGATCCGCGTAGCCGATATGATCGATTTTAGCGTGGCGTATTTCGATATACGTCGTCCGATCGCCTACTTAAATAGCTCTACGGGGCTTTATGGCATAAACGGCGAGCAGCGCAACCGTGGATTTGAGTTTATGAGCGGCGGACGAATTACGCAAAATTTAAGCGTGCTAGGAGGCTTTACCTACATCGATCCTAAGATGCATAACGTAAGCATCGAGGGCGCTAATCGCAAGGTCGCAAACGGCATCCCTAAGCTCAATGCAAATTTGATGTTTGATTACGAGATCCCGGGCACCGA
>NZ_CALIMQ010000221.1 GCF_938045535.1 uncultured Campylobacter sp.
ACTTCCTTTGTACCAAGCTATACCGGCGATTATAAGTCCCAATAGCCCATTACTGTAACGCCCTCCTCCACGGCTTTCTGCGAAAAAGAGTTTATCTAAATCAAGCCCGGTTAAAACGCCGTAAAAAAATATAAAAGCCATCATCGTAACGGAGAATATCACGATGAAGGAGTTATCGTTTTTGACGCTAAATCCGCCTGCGCTTGTGGTTCGTGCGCCACGGCTGCGAAGGGCGGCTTTGTAGTCTTTGGTAGTAAAAGTAGGCATAAAGCTCCCTTTCTTTCGGGCTTGCGAAACAGCCTATGCGCTTTTAAAGCCCGTTTAAAACGGTGGAATTTTATAAAATTTCAGATCAAATTCGGATTAAATTTCAAATTTGAAGAGGTTTTGAGATTTAAAGAGTTTCAAATTTAAAGGATTTGAAATTTAGCCGCCTAGCTACGCTTAAAATTTACGCTTTCTCTCAAATTTATAAAAATTTCAACGCATAGTGGCACCGAAAGATCGTAAATTTAGCCCGGGCTAAACCCCATTTTTGTATAATTTCATGAAATTTTAAAGGATAGAAAATGAAAAAATTTTTTGCTTTGCTTCTTGCGGCGTTGTTTTTCGCAGGTTGTGGACAGTCTCAACCGAAAGTGCCGATCGCAAGCGCGTATAAATTCAAGGGCATTACCTACCAACACTTCCAAAACCATAATCCGAAAAAATTTGTCTATCAATCGCCGGAAGCAGTCGAGAAAAAGTACAACGAGCAGCTTTTAGCGGCGCTAAAAGAAGCGAACCTACTGGATCAAAACTCTACCGATGAGCTTAAAATTACAATAAAGCACCACAGGGGCTTTACGGGCGAAGCTACTCCGTTTCCTAGCGATAGAATCGGTGGCATAGAGTTTATCTATGAGGTTAAACTAGTAAGAAACGGCCAAATTTTAAGAAGCTACGTGCAAAATGATATCGAGCATTACGATCCGGGATTTTTCGGCAATATGAAAACCATAGCGTTGCAAAATACAGACGATAGCTATGAAAATGCCGCAATTACGGCTCTTGTCAAGCATTTGATGGAGATCATAAAGAAATTTTAGCGGCCAGCTTGGGCGCAATGCACGTGCCCGATGCCGCATTTGACTAAATTATAAATGATTTTGACGCCTTGCTGGCTTTTAAATCGCGGGATTTTAAAAAATCGCTGCGAGCTTGAGTGGTAAAATTTAAAGAAGCGAATTGCTTGAGGGCTACCGATATATCGATAGCCCGTCGCCAATAAGCGGCGGGGCGCTCGATAAGCACGGCATTTTGAGTCTTACAATGCTCTAAAATATAAAAAATTTCGGCGCTAAATTTTAAATGCTTCGGGTGGTCATTTTTGCCGGCGCGTGCTGCGGATTTCGCGGCGAAATTTAAAAACGCAGTTTGCACAATTTAGAGGATGAGAGTTTTGCAGAAGCGCAGCTGCATATACAGACGCGAATGCGCGGCAAATTATCATAAATTTAAAGCGTAGCGGCGCTGCGCGATCTCATCAAATATGCAGAAAATTTTACGGCAAATTTAAAATGCAGTCTCGCGGAATCTAGTGCGGCGGATTATAAAATGCGACTTGCAGCGGTTAATGCGGTAAATTTACTACGCGGTTGCGGTTAAATTTGCCGCCGCGCGGAGTAAATGCTGCGCAGAGGTTAAATTTGCCGCCTAGAAGCTAAATTTCGCGCCGCAGTTAAATTCCCGATAGTCAAATCGCAGCGAGCTCAATGCTGCAAATTTAGAGCCCATAAGCACAAGCGCTTGGCTTGGGCTGCGCTGTGCCTCTTACTGCAAAGCGCCTACTTCGCATTTGCGCGGCTGTCTAAAACAAACCGCGCCGCGTTTTAAATTTTAAAATTTTATTTGAATAAGCTGTTTACGCTCTCGTCGTGATATACGCGCCTGATGACCTCGCCGAAAAGCGGAGCCACGCTGATTACCTTGATGCGGTCGCTTTCCTGCTTTAGCGGGATCGTGTCGGTCACGACGAGGCCGTCCAGCGCGCCGCTTTCGATGCGCTCGTATGCCGGGCCGCTTAGTACGGCATGCGTGCAAAACGCGCTGACGCTCTTCGCGCCCTGGTCTTTAAATGCGCCCGCAGCCTTGACGATGGTGCCTGCGGTGTCGATCATATCGTCGATTAGGATCACGTCTTTGCCCGCGACGTCGCCGATGATATTCATCACTTCGCTTTTATTCGCCTCCTCGCGGCGCTTATCGACGATGACGAGATCGAGCGAGAGCTTTTTAGCGAAGCTTCTGGCGCGCGCGACGCCGCCAACGTCGGGGCTGGCGATGATAGGATTTTTTAAATTTTTCTCTTTCAGGTAGTCCAAAAATATCAGCGAGCCGTAGAGGTTATCGACGGGCACATCGAAAAAGCCCTGTATCTGCCCCGCGTGCAGATCCATCGTGACGACGCGGTCGATCCCCGCCGTCTGCATCATATTTGCTACGAGCTTCGCGCTGATCGGCACGCGCGGGGCTGCTTTGCGGTCTTGGCGAGCGTAGCCGAAGTAGGGCACGACCGCCGTGATCGAGTTCGCGCTGGAGCGCTTCAGCGCGTCGGTTAGGATCAGAAGCTCCATCAGATTGGAGTTTGCGGGCGCGCAGGTCGGTTGGATGACGAAGACGTCCTTGCCGCGCACGCTTTCGCCGATCTGGACGCTGATTTCGCCGTCGCTGAAGGTTTTGATCGCACACTCGCTAAGCGGCAGCGAGAGATATTTGGAGATTTTTTTGGCAAATTCGGGATTTGCGGTGCCGGAGAAAATTTTATATCCGCGCATTTTAATGACCTTTGGATTGAAATTTGCTCGAATTCTACACCAAAAGCGCTAAATTTTAGCTAATTCGCCCGCCACGCCTGCGTAAAATTAATAAGCAAGCATTGCGAACCGCCGTCCATTTGCTGGATAAATTCTTTGAAATTTAAGAGCGGTTCGGCTCGCCGCGGTTTTGATTGGGCAAAATTTTGGCTACGGATTACGGCGCCCGCGAGTGATCGTAGCTCGCGTTTTTGCGCAAGCAGGCGCGCAGATGTGGCTAAAACCGTATCGCAAAATTTGATGAAAGTCTAAGAGAGCGCATCAGGCGGGAGCACGGTACGGCTAAAGTCGTATCGCGGAGGGCATAGTGCGAATAGGCGCGGAATTTTACATTCGCTATGCAAACGCGCAAAATTTTATCTTTAGAGCTGCGGAGAGTGCGTTTAAATTTAAATTTTGAGCTCGCATAGGACAGACTGCGCGGATACTTGGCGCGCTAAATTTAAACTGCCGCGGCGTGTGAATTTTAGATCGCCAGTGCAGTTAAATTTAAAGCCGCTTTGCTTTGGTGAAAATTTAAAGCTCGCTTTGACGATCGAATTTAAAGCTTGGCTTTTAAAGCATGCCCGTGCGCCGCAAAATTTTAAAATTTATCGCGCGACTTTGGTCTGCCATGTAAATTTAGACACCGCCTTTGCGTGCTTAAATTTTAAAATCATGCAGGCTCTCTTCACCGCGTAAATTTCTATATCGTTTTGGCGCGCTTAAATTTAAAATCGCGCGGCGCGGAGATAAATTTAAACCGCAGCGGGCGCTATTCCGTGATTTTGGTGGGCTCGCCGAAGAGTCTATTCATCTCGGAGATTAAAATTTCCTTGCCGTCCTGCGCGCCGTTTGCGAGCTCGGCAAGACCTGCCTTGGCGGCGCGCACGCTCTTGCTCGTATCGCGGGGCTTTGCGGCGTAGTTTTGCGGATCGGTGGATCTTAACAGATCGTCCTTGGGCGGCTGTTTTTCGCCCTCGCTGCTAGCGCCATTTTTTTTCGGTTTTGCCGCTTTTGGTGCGGAATTTTCTTCGGAATTTTCGCTGTCGTTTGAAATTTCATCCTGCTCTGAGTTTGCGGTCCTGCTCGCGCCCAAGTCAGAATTTTGCGCGCCGCTTGTCGTAACGCTAGAATTTTCAAGCGGTTTTGTCGCACTGCCCGCCCCGTCTTTTGCTTTGCCATTCGCCGTGCTATCTACGTTACTAGAGGCGGAATTTTCTGCACCGTTTTGCGTAAAATTTTGCTTCTGCGGCGCACCTTGCTCTATCTTGATGGCCGCGCTCTCGCCGAAAAGCGATTTTAGCACGCTATTGATCGCTCGCGAGCCCTTGCGCAGGTACTCTCTGTCCTGCCCCTGCGCGCGCGAGAGCAGATACAGCGTGCCGCGCTCGAACTTTAAAAATTCCACGCACTTGCTAAATTTCTCGCCCAGATCATAATCGCGGTCGTAAATTTTGGCTAAAAAATTCTCGTAAATTTCATTTTGAGCGCCCGTTTGGACGGAAGAGTTAGAATTTTGCGCCTGCGCCGCCACGCCAGGTTTGATCTCGCCGCCTGCGTCAAGGTTCTGTTTCACTGCACCGCTGGCACCGGAGTTTTGCGCCGTGTTTACGGGACGTTTTGCACTCGTCGTAAAGCTCGGCACGCCGCTTGTCGCGCTACCCTGGTCGCTCGGTGCAAAAGCCGCGCCGTCCGGCTCGCTATTTGGCGCAAATGACGCGCTTTGGTTGGAATTTGACCTAAAATTCGGCGCGGAGCTTTGCGCGTTTAAATTAGGCGCCGAAGCGGAAGCATAGCCCTCGCCTTGATCCAGCGATCTTCCGACCTCTATGAGCTCGTCGATCTCGCGCAGATTTACCGCCTCCATCATCATAAAAATCATCATAGAAATTGCGTAGGTGTTGTCCGGGCTGATGGCGAGCATGCTCTTAGCGCCCGCTAAAATGCGGAAAAACCGCTCATACATCAACAGGCTAAATTTCGCGTCGCGGCGCAGGAATTTATCCTTTAAATTTGCGATCATCTCGTCGATTATCGTCTCGGCGTTGTAGTTTTCGACCTCTTTGATGATCTCGATCGCGCCCGCGCGGTCCTGGCGCAGCACGACGTCTAAAATTTCGCCGATTTTAGCGTGATCGAGCAAGCCCAGCATATCGGCGATCGCGCGCTGCGTGATGCCTTCACGGCTAAAGATAATCGCCTGATCGAGGAGCGTGAGCGTGTCTCGTAGCGAACCTGAGCCGCTGCGCGCTAGAATTTCGAGCGCGCCCTCTTCGTAAGTGATGTTTTCGGTTTTTAAAATTTGCTCTAGATGCGCTACGACGGCGCTTTTGGCGATCGGCTTAAAGCGAAAGTGCTGCGTGCGCGATAGAACCGTGACGGGAAGCTTGAGCGGATCGGTGGTCGCAAGGATAAATTTTACGTAGCTAGGCGGCTCCTCAAGCGTCTTTAAAAGCGCATTGGAAGCCTCTTTGGTGAGCATATGCACCTCGTCGATGATGAAAATTTTAAAGCGCGCGCTTGCGGGGTGATACTTCGTCTGCTCGATGAGCTCGCGGATATCGTCGATCTTGCGGTGGCTGGCGGCATCCATCTCGATAATGTCGATGTGGCGCCCCTCGTTTGCCATTACGCAGTTATCGCAGATCTCGCACGGCTTGCCGGTGGGGCCTTCGTCGCATAAAAGCGCTTTGGCAAAAATCCTAGCCGTCGAGGTTTTACCGCTGCCGCGAAGTCCGCTGAAAAGATATGCGTGGCTCAGTCTGCTCGAATCCAGCGCGTGCGCGAGGCTTTTGGCGACGGCATCTTGACCGATGAGCTGCTCGAAGCTTTTAGGTCTGTATTTTAAAGCGAGTGCTTGCAAAATTTCTCCTTTGATTCTGCTAATGATACAAAAAAATCTATAAATTTTAAATTTAGTGCTACAATGCGCCCGAATTTCAGAAAAAGGATAAAAATGAAAAAATTTTTACTCGGCGTATTCGCGCTATTTTTTGTCGCCTGCTCGCAAACCAGCAGCGTCATCAGCTTAAATCCGTATCTTTCTAAGGCCGATCAGACCGTAAGCGGCAAGTCGGTAAATATCAACGCGATCAACGACCAGCGCGAAAATCAGATGGTAATCGCCGTTATAAACGACAACGACGGCAAACTCGTCGATGAAGTGCTTTTAAAAAACAATCTCTCGGCGTGGTTCGATCAGGCCTTGCGCGCGGAGCTTGAGGCTCGCGGCGTAAGGATCGATCCTGCAAGCCCGAATATCGTAACCGTAAATATTAGAAGCATCTCGGCGGCGATCAACGGCTACTCGAAGGAAAATATGAGCGCAAGAGGCGAGGTCGCGATCGCGATCGTGCAGGGCAGCCAAACCACTACTAAGCGCGTTTCGCAGGATCAGAGCCAATTTACCGCGCTTCGCACGGCCAGATCGCTTAATCCTTTTGTGCAAAGCTTGCTTGGCGACATCGTCAAAAAATCCGCCGATCAAATCATCTTGACGCTTTAGATGCGCTGCGTAAATTGCGGCGCGTTTAGCCTGCGCACGATCTGCGCCGCCTGCGCCGCAAATTTAGCCGAATGCCGCCTAAGTATGCGGCAGGTGGAGGGCTTTAGCGTGTTTTACTACTACGGCTACTCCGAAATTCGCGAGCTTATACTTTCTAAACATCACGAATACGGCGCTGCGGTGCTTGCGCGCATAGCTTATTTAAGCCTAGCGAAATTCCCGCTTCATCTGCAGCGCGAAATTTCTGCAAATCCGCAAAATTACGAAACGTTTAAAACGGATGGGATTTTTAAATTTAACGCCGTGCCGCTGGATGATGATGCTCGTAGCGGATATTCGCACACGGCGATCTTAGCTCGCGCGCTAAAAAGCGAAATAATCGAGCCTACATTTCACTGCCTGCGCGCGCAAAATCGCGTCAAATACAGCGGGCAGAGTTTGGAATTTCGCCTAAAACACAAGCGAAATTTTAAAATTTTAACCCCGCCGAAATTCCCCGTAATCCTGGTAGATGACATCATCACCTCGGGCCTTAGCATGCTGCAAGCGCGCGAGAGTTTGATCGATGGCGGCTTTATGCCCGTATGCGGCTTGGTTTTAGCTAATGCAAAAGAATAATTCGCTATAATCGCGCTTTAAAATTTAAAAGGATATTTATGCAATCAAATATGTTTGAAAATCAGGAGATCATCGATATCGACGTCGAAGAATCGATCAAGACGAGCTATCTTGATTACTCAATGAGCGTCATCATCGGTCGTGCGCTACCGGACGCCAGAGACGGTCTAAAGCCGGTGCATAGGCGAATTTTATACGCGATGAACGATCTTGGCGTGGGCTCTCGCCAGCCTTACAAAAAATCCGCTCGTATCGTAGGCGATGTCATCGGTAAATACCATCCGCACGGCGATATCGCTGTTTACGATGCGCTCGTGCGAATGGCGCAGAGCTTTTCGATGAGAATTCCTTCCGTCGACGGTCAAGGCAACTTCGGTTCGATCGACGGCGACGGCGCGGCGGCGATGAGGTACACCGAAGCGCGTATGACGCCGCTAGCCGAGGAACTGCTAAAAGACCTGGATAAAGAGACGGTCGATTTTGTACCGAACTATGACGAGAGCTTAAACGAGCCCGATGTCTTGCCTGCGCGCGTGCCGAATTTGCTGCTTAACGGTTCAAGCGGAATCGCCGTTGGAATGGCGACGAATATCCCGCCGCACAGCCTAGATGAGCTCGTAGGCGGTCTTTTGATACTGCTTGAGAATAAAAACGCAAGCCTAGAGGAGATCATGGGCGAGATCAAGGGTCCCGATTTTCCGACCGGCGGCATCATCTACGGCAAAAAGGGGATTATCGAGGCGTATAAAACGGGCAGAGGGCGCGTTAAAATTCGCGCTAAAACCCATATCGAAAAAAAGGCTAGTAAAGACGTCATCGTAATCGACGAGCTACCGTATCAGACCAATAAGGCGCGCCTCATTGAGCAGATCGCAGATCTCGTAAAAGAAAAGCAGATCGAAGGCATCTCTGAGGTGCGCGACGAGAGCGATCGCGACGGAATTCGCGTAGTAATCGAGCTTAAACGCGACGCGATGAGCGAGATCGTACTGAATAATCTATTTAAGCAAACTACGATGGAGGCGACCTTCGGCGTGATAATGCTTGCAATCGACGGCAAGGAGCCGAAGATTTTCACGCTGATAGAGCTTTTGAAACTGTTTTTGAACCACAGAAAAACCGTCATCATCCGCCGCACGATTTTTGAGCTTCAAAAAGCGCGCGCTAGAGCGCACATCTTGGAGGGCTTAAAGATCGCGCTAGATAATATCGACGAAGTGATCGACGTGATTAGAAATTCCGCCGATACCAACGTCGCGCGCGAAAATTTAATGAGCAGATTCGGACTTAGCGAGGCGCAATCGGGCGCGATTTTAGATATGAGGCTAAGCCGCCTCACCGGACTTGAGCGCGAAAAGATCGAGGAGGAACTAAAAGAAATTTTAGCCGAGATAAAGCGACTTGACGCGATCCTAAAGAGCGAGGAGCTAATCGAAGGCATCATCAAAGATGAGCTTTTGGAGATCAAGGATAAATTTAAATGTCCGCGCATCACCGAAATCGTTGATGACTACGAGGATATCGACATCGAAGATCTAATCGCGAATGAAAATATGGTCGTTACGATCACTCACCGCGGCTACATCAAGCGCGTGCCTAGTAAGACTTACGAGAAGCAAAAGCGCGGCGGCAAGGGGCGCGTGGCGGTTACGACGTATGATGACGACTTCATCGAGAGCTTTTTTACGTCCAACACTCACGATACGCTTATGTTTATCACCGACCGCGGGCAGCTTTACTGGCTCAAGGTCTATAAAATCCCGGAGGGCTCGCGCACCGCAAAGGGCAAAGCGGTAGTAAATTTAATCCAGCTCGGCGCAGACGAAAAGATCATGGCGATCATCCCTACGACCGATTTTGATCCGAGCAAGTCGCTCGTATTTTTCACTCGCAACGGCATCGTAAAACGCACGAATTTAAGCGAGTTTAAAAACATCCGCTCGCTCGGCATTCGCGCTATCAGCCTAGATGAGGACGATACGCTAGTAACTGCTCTCATCGCTCCAAATAGCGCCGAGGAGATGCAAAATTACAAAGGAGGTGCCTTAAGCGGCGATGATCTTGACGGCGGCGAGGCTGAGGAAGTTTTAGAGCAGACCGAGCAGGATATTTTGGAGGGAAGCGAGAATGAAATTTTAGATGAAATTTCGCAAGACGAGGGCGCACAAGAGGGCGAGCCGCAAAGCGCTAACGAAAATATGCTCTTCATCGCTACTAAAAAAGGAATGTGCCTTAAATTTAATCTAAATAAAATTCGCCAGATGGGGCGCATCGCTCGCGGCGTAAAGGGGATTAAATTTAAAGAAAAAGGCGACGAGGTCATCGGCGCCGCGTTTATTTTAAGCGATATGCAAGAAATTTTAAGCGTGAGCCAAAAGGGTATCGGCAAGCGCACCACCGCGAGCGAGTATCGCCTCACAAACCGCGGCGGCAAGGGCGTCATCTGCATGAAGCTCACCAACCGCACGGGCGAGCTCATCGGCGTCGTGATGGTCGATGAGGAGATGGATCTCATGGCGCTAACCACCAGCGGCAAGATGATTCGCGTCGATATGCAAAGTATCCGCAAAGCGGGTCGCAACACCAGCGGCGTTATCGTCGTAAATGTCGAGGGCGACGACGTCGTGAGCATCGCGACCTGCCCGAAAGCCGAGGAGGGCGACGAGGGCGAAGCGGATGAGCTTGCACAGGATGAAAATTTATTAAATTCAAATTTAGATAGCAAAGATTCGCAGAGCGACGGCCCTAGCGATGAAATTTTAAAAGGAGGAGAGGATGAGTAGTTACAATATCGCCATCGTAGGCGCTACCGGCGCCGTAGGCGAGGAGATTTTGCGCGTCTTAGACGAGATGAACTTCCCCGTAAAGGACATACTGCCGCTTGCAAGCGCAAAGAGTGCGGGCGAGAAGGTGGAATTCCGCGGCAAAGAATACATCGTGAGGGAGCTAACAGACAGCACCTTCGACGAAAACGAGATCGACATCGCGTTTTTTAGCGCGGGCGGCTCCATTTCGGCGCATTACGTGCCTTTTGCTGCGGCAAGCGGCGCAGTGGTGATCGACAACACGAGCCACTTTCGCATGCAAGAAAATGTCCCGCTCGTAGTGCCCGAGTGTAATCCTCAGGATATAAAGCTATGGGAAGAGACAGGTATCATCGCTAATCCGAACTGCTCAACTATCCAGATGGTTCAAATTCTTAAGCCGCTTGATGACGCGTTTGATATCGAGCGCGTAGATGTAAGCACCTACCAGGCGACAAGCGGCGCAGGTAAAGAGGGTATGAGCGAGCTTGTAGAACAGCTGCAGCAGTTTTTCGCTTTTAAACTTGATGAGTGCGAGCCGAAGGTTTTCCCACATCAGATCGCGATGAATGTCATCCCGCACATCGATGTATTTTTGGACAACGACTACACCAAAGAAGAGATGAAGATGGTGAACGAAACGCAAAAAATTTTGCATAAAAACTTCGCCGTTTCGGCTACCTGCGTGCGGGTGCCGGTGCTGCGCAGCCACAGCGAGGCGATCACGATAAAATTTAAAAAGGATTTCGAGATTAGCCGCGTGCGCGAAATTTTAAAAAACGCGCCTAGCATCGTGCTTGCAGACGATCCGAGCAAAAACGAATACCCGATGCCGCTGCTTTCGAGCGACACGAACGAAACCTATGTCGGCAGGCTTCGCAGGGACAATTTCGACGATAAAATTCTGCATCTTTGGTGCAGCGCCGATCAGATCCGCGTCGGAGCGGCGACAAATGCCGTGCGCATCGCGCTTCGCTGGATCGATATGCAGCAAGACAAGTAGGATAAATTTAGCAGAGTTACCGAGCCTTTGTGCGCGGATACGGTTGCGCGCGCGGTTTCGGCGCGGAAGACCAGCGAATAAATTTGCAAATTGGTCTAGTTAAAATTTAAGACCGCGAGCTGAAATTTTGCGCCTTAACCTGGCGCAAAATTTTAAAGACTCAAACGGACGCGACTAAATGGGGTAAATTTACGCGATTGCAAACGAGCGTAAATTTAAACGAACACTTCGGCATAGAGCGGCTCTTAAATTTATACATTCGTTTGCGGAGCGGCTAATCTCGGATTAAAATTTAAGGAAGAAATGAAAGCTATATTTGAAAAATTTTTACTTTGCAGCAAATTTTTAACCCTCCTGCCAGTGCTTTTTTGCATCGCGGCAGGCGCGGCGATATTTGTGATGGCAAGCTACGAAATCTGTTCGGCGCTCTATAAAATCGTGGAATTTTTCCTAGCCCCGCAGAGCGAGCGAGCGCTTTACGTCGATATTTTAAGCGAGATAATAACGGCGATCGATCTGTATCTGGTCGCTATAGTGCTGCTAATCTTCGTATTCGGAATTTACGAGCTCTTTATCGACGAGTTTGTGGATCTAAATTTACAAGTTTTAAAGATCGCCTCGCTGGATGAGCTGAAGCACAAACTCGGTAGCGTCATCATAATGGTGCTTGTAGTAGATTTTTTCAAGCGAATTTTGCGCACCGATTTTACTACCCCTTTGGATATGCTTTTGCTCGCAGGGGCCATCTTCGCGGTTTGTTTGGCTTTGTATATTTTGAGTAAATTTAAAGGATAAAAATGGTTTTCATCGACGCATGCTTCGGCAAAGAGACCCCATACACGCCCATTTGGATGATGCGCCAGGCGGGGCGCTACCTGCCGCAATACATGGCGGTGCGCGAGAGGGCGGGCGATTTTTTGAGCCTGTGCCGCGACTACCGCGCCGCTAGCGAGGTGACGATCCAGCCCGTGGAGATTTTGGGCGTCGATGCGGCGATCTTATTTAGCGATATTTTGGTCGTGCCGATGCAGATGGGGATGGATCTGCGCTTCGAAGCGGGCGAGGGGCCGAAATTTAGCGATCCGATCCGCTCTCAGGGCGATCTGGCGCGCCTTGATCCGCAAAAGGCCGCAGCGGAGCTCGGATATGTTTATGATACGATCTCGCTTACTCGCTCGCGCCTTGCCGCGGATAAAGCTCTTATCGGCTTTTGCGGCGCGCCGTGGACGATCGCTACCTATATGATCGAGGGCGGCGGCAGCAAAAATTACGCCGTTTGCAAAAGGATGCTCTACGAAAATCCGCAGCTTTTGCATGAAATTTTGCGCCTCGTTACGGAGGCGACGAAGCTTTATCTAACGCGCCAGATCAGCTCGGGCGTCGATGCGGTGCAGATCTTCGACAGCTGGGCGGGCGCGCTGGAGCCGAGCGCGTACGAGGAGTTCGGGTGGCGATACATCCTAGAAATCACGGAATTTTTAAAAGCGAAATTCCCGCATATCCCGCTCATCGTCTTCGCCAAGGGCACGGGCGCACAGATGTCGCGGCTGAGCCGTATCGCGGAGCAGAGAAGCGCGGCGAGCTTTGACGTATGGGGCGTGGATTGGAGCACTCCTATGGGGCTTGCGCGCGAGCGGCTCGGGGATAAATTTGCGCTTCAAGGCAATCTGGAGCCGATGCGGCTATACGACCGCGGCGCGATAGAATCGGGCGTGCGCGAGATTTTAGCGGCGATGAAGGGTGCTGCGCATATCTTTAATCTAGGCCATGGAATTTTGCCCGACGTAAGCGTGCAAAACGCCAAATATCTAGTGGATCTGGTGCACGAGCTAAGCGCGCGCTAAACTGGACTTTGCGATAGCCTGCTTGTGGCGCGCCGCTGTGAAATTTCATAGAGCCGTAGTTTAAAATTTTGTTCGCTTGTGTCGCTTGCTTTGCTTTTGTGCGTTTTTTCCGCTGCCCATAAATTTTAAATTTTGCGCCGCTTTCACGCCGTCAAAACAGCTCGCAAAACGCAAAGCTCTAAATTTTAAATTCTGCGCCGTTTAGTGCAGCGGTATTGCTAAATTTTTAAAACTTAGCCTAAATTTGAAATTTTACGTCGCTTTTACACCGAGCGAGGCTTAAAATTTTACGCGCTATGTATGCAGCGGCGTAAAATACCGCGAGCTTCGAGTTTAAATTTAGCTCGCGCTTTAAATTTATAGCTCGCACGCCCTAAATTTAAGGATAAATTTAAAACTCTAAGTTTAAAATTTTGCCGTAGCG
>NZ_CALIMQ010000222.1 GCF_938045535.1 uncultured Campylobacter sp.
GGATTAAAGCGAATTCCTGGCTCTTTCGCGACGGATACCGAACACTCGAAGGCAAATTTATTTGAATCGCCGATGATAAAATTTTCGAAGTTGTAATTTTCGCTTAAAATAGTGCTCTTAGGCTTTTCGGAGATGATTTTTACCTTTTCTTTCGGCGAAATTTTAGCCTTTGAGGTGATTTTGACGATCACATCGTTGAGCCCGAACTGTTTTTTGATAAGCTCTTTTATTTTTGTACCGTATTTTGTCTGGGCATATTTGGCGATAAACTCGTTAGTTGCGTTGTAGATGAAAAATTCCGGTGTCGAGTTTTTATCGTTAAATTTCAAATTTTTAATGTATCTAGAGTATTCGGTAGGTAAAATTTCCTTCTCTAAATTCGATAAAATTTCTTGTGCTTGCGACGTCGCCATAAAATTCCCTTACAAATTAGATTAAGATTTTAGCTAAATTTCGCTAAATTTGTGGTAAATTTAAGTTTATTCACCGGTGATTAAACTGTGAATAAGTGTGAAAGGTGGCTATGAAAATTTTAGGAATCGATCCGGGAACTAGAAATTTAGGCTATGCGATTCTGGAAAAAGATGTGAATAAAATCGCTCTTATTGAGGCGGGACTTGTGAAAATGAAGGCCGAAAACGTACAATTTCAAATGACGCAGATGAGTGAGGCGATCGATCAAATTTTTAGCGCTCATAAGATCGATGAGGTCGCGATAGAATCGATGTTTTGCGCCTATAATCCGCAGTCTGTTTTAAAGCTCGCTCAGTTTCGCGGCGCGCTAGCCCTTAAAATTTTACAAATTTTTGGAAATTTTGCCGAATACACGCCGCTTCAGATAAAAAAATCGGTCACCGGAAAGGCGAAGGCGGCGAAAGAGCAGGTTGCGTTTATGGTTAAGCGAATTTTAGGGATTAATAAGGAGATTAAGCCGCTTGATATTACGGATGCTATAGCTATCGCGCTTACGCATGCAAATGTTATGCGGCTAGCACCTAAATAGGAGGGTTTTATGAAGATTGCTATTTTGCAAATGGACGTGAAAATAGCTCAAAATTTTAAAGATTGCGAGCAAAATTTTATTCGCGCGCACGGCCTGATAGATCGTGCGTTAAAACGCGGCGCGGACGTAGTGGTGCTGCCAGAGGCCTTTAACACGGGCTTTTGTGTACAAAATTTTAAACGCTTAGCCGACGCGGGAGCTGCGCGAACGAAGGGATTTTTAAGCGAAATTTCGCAAAACTGCGGCGCTATTTTAATATGTGGAGCGATAAATTCTAGGCAAGATAAAATTTATAATTCCGCTTTCGTTTATCAAAACGGAGCCGAAATTTTACGCTACGACAAGATCCACGCCTTCTCGCTCGCTCGCGAAAATGAGATCGTAAGTGGCGGCGATAGGTTAGGAATTTGCGACATAAAATTTCAAAATCGCGCGGTTAAAATCGGCGTCGTGGTCTGCTACGATCTGCGCTTTTGTGAAATTTTTCGCGCTTTAGCGCTTCGCGGCGCACAGATTGTTTTTGTGATCGCGCAGTTTGCGCAGAGCCGCATAGAGCATTTTATCACACTTGCGAGAGCCCGTGCGATCGAAAATCAAATTTTTATCTGCGCGGTAAACGGCTGCGGCGATACGGGGCAGGGCGAGAGTTTCGGCGGAAATTCCATGCTGATAAATCCCTACGGCGAGATCGTCGCGCGCCTAGGCAAAAAAGAGGCCGTGAAGATCGCTCGGGCGAATTTAGATGAAATTTTAAAATTTCGCGCTAAAATGGATTTTTTAAAAGATATGAAACCTGAAATTTATAAGGAGTTTTGATGAAAACTTTGGTATTTGTGATCGATATGCTAAACGGCTTCGTAAAATTCGGCGCGATGGCCGATCCCAGCATAGCAAAGATCGCCCCTGCGGTGCTTAGACAGATTGAGGCGGCGAAAAACGTGCATTTCATCTGCGACGCTCACGCCGAGCGGGATTTGGAGATGAAGCGCTATCCGATCCACTGTCTAGTTGGCTCGCCCGAAGCGGAGGTGATCGAGGAGCTCGCGCCCTACGTAAGCGAGCAAAACGTCACTTTTAAGCGTAGCACGAACGGCTTTCATAATTTGGATAAGAAAATTCTGGGCGGCTTTGATCGCTTTGTGATTACGGGCTGTTGCACCGACATCTGCGTGATGCAGTTTGCGCTTAGCCTGCGCACCTATCTCAACGAAACTGGCGAGGATAAGGACGTCATCGTTCCGCGAGGTGCGGTAGCTACCTACGATGCGCCGAACCATGAGCGCGGCTACTACGACGAATGTGCGCTAAGCCTAATGCAAAATGCGGGAATTTTGGTAATTTAAGCTGCGCTTGGATCAGACAGAATTTTAAGTTAAATTTTCTAGCTTATAAATTTTAAAATTTAGAGCCGCTCTTAAAATTTTGAAATTCTTTGGGCGGTATAATTTTGAAATTTTAATCTTTTTATAGATTTTAGCTTTGTTTTACCGCGACTGCTTTTGCGACGAAAAATCCCACTACTCCGGAAATTATCGAGCCTAAAAATACCGCGAGCTTGTCCGTGTAATGATACATATCGCTGCCGCCGTATGCGAGGCCATCGACGAAAAGCGCCATCGTAAAGCCGATACCACAGATGATTGCTACTGCGTAAAGCTGCGGCCAGCCCGCGTTTTCAGGCATGTAGGCGATTTTGGCTTTGATTAAGATCCAGCTAAAGGCAAAAATTCCGATCTGTTTACCGAAAAATAGTCCGAGCATTATACCCATCGGCACCGGACCGAAAAGGAAGCTAGGACTGATGCCAGCTAGCGAAACGCCTGCGTTTGTAAAGGCAAAGATCGGCAAGATGAAAAAATTTACGGGGTAGGCTAAGCCATGTTCCATATCCTTTAGCATAGAGCCCGAGCGGGTCTTAAGCGGGATACAAAAACCCGCAAGCACTCCCGCGATGGTTGCGTGGATACCGGAGTTTAGTACCATTACCCACAGCACGACGGCCACGATGATAAACGGAAGCTTTTTATCGACGCCAAGTCTGCTCATCGCTAGCATTATTGCGACACAGGCAGCTGCGCCGCCTAGATAGATTGCGTTTATGGTAGAGGAATAAAACAAAGCGATGATTAAAATTGCACACAGATCGTCCATTATTGCAAGCGTCAAAACGAAAATTTTAAGGCTCGCGGGGATTTTTTTGCCCAAAAGTGCCATAACGCCTACAGCAAAGGCTATATCTGTCGCCGTTGGGATCGCCCAGCCCTTCATCGCGACGGCATCGCCCCAGTTAATGATTGAAAATATAATCGCGGGCATCATTACTCCGCCCAAAGCCGCGAAGCTAGGAAGTAAAATTTGAGAGAAATGGCGCAGCTGCCCTTCGATCTTTTCGCGCTTAAGCTCAAGTCCGATAGCGAAGAAAAATATCGCCATGAGCACGTCATTTACTAAAAAATGCATCGATTCATCGAGCTTTGCGGGGCCGACGCCTATGGTAAAACTTAGATGTAAAAACGCTTTATAATATTTTGATAAAAAGTCCACATTTTGAGCTACGATCGCAAAAACCGCGGATAGAAGTAATATAACGCCGGCGCTACTTTCGCTTGATAAAATTTTCTTAATAATATGTTGCACATGCTTCCTTTAAAATTTTGCTCTAATTTTATGCAAATTTTAATTAAATTTTTATCAAAACGGGCTAGTTGCTCGGTAAATTCGGCATTATTAGCATTGCATAAAGTATTATAAACATTATGATCGTAGGGCCTTCGTTGATCGCACGGAAGTATTTTCCGCTCCTGTGACACTCGTTTTTTTCAAATTTATACATATAATAATACAGCCACAAATGATAACAGATTAGCAAAACTCCGGCTAGTAATTTTATATGAAAATATCCCATTTTCATAAGCCCCGGATTTAAAATGATAAGCATCACGCCGCTAAAAACCGTCACCGCCATTGCTATCCAGCCGATCGCGTGATAGAGCATCCGCTCCATCTTTTTAACGACCTTTACGAAATCAGGCTTGTCTAAATTTTCAGCGTGATAAACATACAGACGAGGCATATAAAATAGCATTGCCATCCATGAAATAAAGCCCGCAAAATGGACAAATTTAAACCAATAGTAACTCATTTTTTCTCCTTAATCTCTCATTAAAATTTCTTTTCGAGCCTCGAATTCCTCTTTAGAAATCGCGCCTTTTTGATACAGCTCAAAGAGCGCATCGACTTTTTTTAGACGCTGTTCGTAGTCGTCCTCCTCCGTCTCACTTGCAAAAGCATTTAAATCTTCCACCCAAATTCCTACGAAAAATATGTCTAGCAAAATCCAAATTCCCCAAATCGCCCAAAACAAAAAGCCCACTAAAAACCATAGTGTAAAACTTCCCAGCCAAAATAGCGCGATTTGAGCAAATCCGCTGATAAATTTGCCGCAGTAAATTCTATGCAGTCCGCCGCCGATCGGCATAGCTGCGATCCACGAAAACGCACCTAAAAACCAAAGCGCGTAAGCGATGTAATTATTTCTCTTCATTTCTCTCCTTTTTTGCGGTGTGTAAGCCCTGAAAAATAAAAATCACCACGGCCAGATCTATCATCACGTCGGCAAAATTAAACACCGCAAACTCAAACCACTTATGCCACGCGACGTAATCCACGACGCCACCGCGAATGAAGCGATCGAGCAAATTTGAGCAACCTCCCGCAAGCATTAGCGCAAATGGCATCCAGTGCTCGCAAAAGAGCTTTTTATGACAAAATACATACGCTGCAAGCGCTGAGATCAGCGCGATCTGGATAAATTTTAAATTTTCGCCCAAAAACGCAAACATCGAAAACGCAACGCCGCGATTAAGCGTAAGCTCTAGCGAAAAAAACTCCCCCTGCCACGAAAAGCCGTTTAAAAACAGAAGTTTGATCGCTTGATCGATCGCAAAGATCGCCGCAAAAAGCAGGATAAATTTAATACAGGTCTTAGCCATCTCGCAGCCTAAATTTAAATATGTAAAGCCTGCATTTTTTATCCGCGCCTTTTGTACCGAGCCATGAGCTTGTCGCGCCGTAAAATTTCACCGCAACGCTACTCATTTAGGGCTTTGGTAAAAAATTTCTCGACCTCGTCCATTCGCTTTTGTAGCAGTTTTTCGTTTTTGCCCTCGATTAAGAGGCGGATAACGTTTTCGGTGCCGGAGTAGCGAAAGAGCGAGCGGATCTTGTCCACTTTAAGGCTTATTTCAAGCTCCTTTAGCCCTTTTAATTTTTCAAGCGGCTTTTTATCCGAAATTTTTAAATTCTTTAAAATTTGCGGATAGGGCTTAATCATCCCCGAAAATTCGCTTGCCTTCTTTTTCATATCCAGCATGCAGGCGGCGAATTGCAGCGCGCTTGCGATGCCGTCGCCCGTTTTGGCGTAATCGCCGAAAATCACGTGCCCGCTCTGCTCGCCACCAAAATTTGCGCCTAGCTCGTGCATCGTCTCAAGTACGAATTTATCGCCTACATTGCAGCGATGAAGCGCGATGTCGTGTTTAGCTAAAAAATCCTCCAGCGCAGAATTACTCATCACTGTGGCTACCATTTTATTGCCTGCTAAGCGATTTTTTCCTTTCAAATAGACTGCTAAAATTCCAAGTAGCGCGTCGCCGTGGATGATCTCGCCGTTTTCATCCACGACTACGAGCCTATCGGCATCCCCGTCGAAAGCAAAGCCGACGTCGGCGCGCAGGCGCTTTACTTCCCCGGCTAGACCTTGCGGGCTTAACGCGCCGCAAGCATCATTAATATTTTTTCCGTTAGGTTCGTCGCCGATGACGATAGTTTCGGCTCCCAGCTCGTTAAATACGGTAGGTGCGACCTTGTAGCTTGCTCCGTTTGCGCAATCAAGCACCACGCGAAGCCCGTGCAGCGTCTTTTGCTTCGGGAAGGAATTTTTAATATGCACGATATATCTGCCGATGACGTCGTCTACGCGCTTTGCAGCGCCGATTTGCATCATTTTTGTGCGCGCTTCGGCGATGAGCTCGTCGTTAAAATAAATTTTTTCGATCTGCACTTCCTCTTTTTCATCGAGCTTAAAGCCCTCGCTGTTGAAAAATTTAATGCCGTTGTCGTAGTATGGATTGTGGCTCGCGCTTATCATAATGCCCGCGTCGCAGCGCATATCCTCCGTAAGAAAGGCAATCGCAGGAGTAGGCATCGGTCCGATCTGGCGGACGTTGTAGCCCACGGAGGTAAGGCCTGCTACGATCGCGGTTTCTATCATATAGCCGCTTCTGCGGGTATCTTTGCCGACTAAAATCATATTCGTAACGGAATTTTTCCTAAAATAAATTCCCGCTGCCATCGCTACGCGCATCGCAAGCTCGGCGGTTAGAAATTCTCCCGCTTTGCCTCGTACGCCGTCCGTTCCGAAAAGTTTCATTATCAAATCCTTGTATAAAAATCGGGAAATTCTACCAGAAAAAGTTTAATCTTAATAAATTTAAACTATATTTAAATTTTACTTAAATTAAGCGTCGATTAAATATTTTTTACGTATAATCGCAGGTTCAAATTTAACCGAAAAGGAACGTTATGGCAAATCACAAATCCGCCGAAAAACGCGCGAGACAAACCATAAAAAGAACGGAGCGAAATAGATTTTATCGCACCAGAGTAAAAAATATTACAAAAGCCGTAAGAGAGGCGGTCGAGAGCAAGGATCTAGACGCAGCGACTCAGGCTCTAAAAACGGCTAATGAAAGCTTCCACAGCTTCGTAAGCAGGGGCTTTTTGAAAAAACAGACCGCGAGCAGAAAAGTAAGCCGCCTAGCCAAACTCGTAAATTCTTTAAAAACCGCCGCGTAAGCGCCCCTTACGCATAAAATTTAAATGCTAGCCGATAAACTAAAGCCTTTTTTGGATCGCTACGACGAGCTTTCGCGCATGCTTAGCGATCCCGCAGTTACCGCAGATATCGCCAATATGACTGCGTTATCTAAGGAGCAGCGCAATATCGAGCCGATCAAAGAGGCGGCTAGCGAGTATCTTAAAATTTTGAATCAGATCGAAGAAAATAAAGCCCTGCTAAGCGATGCCGATCTAGGCGAGCTAGCCAAAGAGGAGCTTAAAAGCTTAGAGATGCAAAAGCCGCAGCTCGAAGAAAAAATCAAAATTTTACTGCTTCCGAAAGACCCCAACGATGATAAGAATATCTTTCTTGAGATCCGCGCCGGTACAGGCGGCGACGAAGCGGCGCTGTTTGCGGGCGATCTGCTCGGCGCGTATCTGCGCTACGCCGATCTTCGCGGCTATAAATGCGAGATCGTAAGCACTAGCGAAGGCAGCGTCGGCGGCTACAAAGAAGCGATCTTGCTCGTAAAGGGCGCGGGAGCGTATTCGCGGCTGAAATTTGAAGGCGGCACTCACCGCGTGCAGCGCGTCCCCGAAACGGAGAGCCAGGGCAGGGTGCATACCTCTGCAATCACCGTCGCCGTCATGCCGGAGATCGAGGATAGTGAGATACAGATCAACCCGAACGACCTTCGTATCGACGTTATGCGCAGCTCCGGCCACGGCGGGCAGTCCGTAAATACCACAGATAGCGCCGTTCGCATCACTCATATCCCGACCGGTTTAGTCGTCACCAACCAAGACGGCAAGGACCAGCACAAAAACAAAGAGGCGGCGATGAAGGTGCTAAAGGCGCGCCTTTACGATATGCAGGAGCAGGAGCGCTTAGAAAAAGAGCGCAAAGATCGCAAGGATCAGGTGGGCACCGGCGACCGCTCGGGGCGAATTCGTACCTACAACTATCCGCAAAACCGCATCAGCGACCACCGCATAAATTTAACACTTTACCGCCTAGACGCGATCATGGCGGGCGGTTTGTTCGACGAGATCATCGATCCGCTCATCGCGCACTCTCAAGCCGAAGCGATCGCAAACGCGGGCTATTAAGCCTTTTAAAATTTAGACCTTACATCCACCCGCTTTGCCGAATTTTGCCTCGATCAAAAGCACCAAGATGAAGAAAATTTTTTCGTCGTTAAACTTCGCAAGCTCGCGCAGGCCTTGATCTGCGCTTACAAGCTTGATGCCGTTTGATTTCAAAATCTCAGCGAGCTCGTCCGGCTCAAAGCCCATTTTACTAGCGATTTCTCTGATATTATAGCGCTCGATCGCGCCGATTATGCGATCCATATTGCAAAAACCGGGATTTTTGCGGCTCAAAACCACGTCCAAAAACTCGCCCCAGAGCTTTACGAGCTTCTTTCGCCTCGTGATTATATGCAAGATCGCGACGCAAAGCAGGCTCAATCCAGCGATCTTATGCAGGCTCATCCACGTTTCGTCGTATTCGCCGCGCGCAAAGTAGGCGCCCGAAAAGCCCAAAATGCAAAGCGCGCAAGCTAGCAGCACGATGAGCGCAAATTTATAAACAATCCCCGCCTTAAGCATCAAATCTCCTTGCTTTTTTTTAAAATTTAGCGACTTCACGCGGAGTGCCTGCAAGCGCTAAGCTGCTGCACTGGTACGCCTCGCTGATCGCCGCTATCGTATCGCCTCGGCGTTATTGCGCCGCCCGCACTGCTGCTTCACTTATACGCTCCGCGGATCGCCATCATCGTATCGCGACGTTTGCGCTACTTGCACTGCGCTTTCCCTACATACGCATCCTGTCGATCGCGGTTGCCATATTGCGGCATTTTATGCTGTCGCCGCCGCAATCACGCCGCGCCCTTGTACTGCCGATCCGTCGTCGCGGCAGCGTTGTTCGCTTCGATCGTAGCGCCGTTACGATGATGATTTGCCCAAGCGAAGGTTATGTCATACGGCGCCGAGTAGGTACGTATCGCCGCTCCGCTTCTCGACTACGGCGTGCCATCTGCGCCGCTGATGTGTTACACGCCATTCGACGCGCTACCGACTTATCGCGACGCCCACGCATCGCACCGCTGCCGTAGCCTTCTCATTTGGCGCGCTGCTACGTTACAGATCGCCACGCGACTTAAAATTTTATCGAGACGCCCATTATTGAGCAGACTATCTCGCGTTTAAATTTTATCGACTTAAATTTCCGTACAGAACCGCGATCACGCACTGCCGACCAACTTCCGAACTACTCGTTGCGCCGTAAATACTTACCTACGGCGGTGCTATGCCACCGACTGCGTGCAAGCGCCTAGCCGCGCGGGTGCTGATGCCCATGTATGCGAACCCGAGCGTCTCGGCTAAATTTTATCGCCGTTTAATATAAACGAGTAATTTTAATAAATCTGGATTTAAAAAGATATGAATTTAAAGGCGAAATCCCTGCGGAGTGAAATTTAAAGGGCCGAATTTAAAGCTCTATCGTCCGCTCAAATATGTCCTCAAGCCCCGTTTGATGCACGATCGCTAGCATGCCGAGGCTAGACATATCCGCGCGTAGACCCAGTAGCAGCTCGCGCGCCGAGGCGAGATCGAGCGTGGAGGTGATCTCGTCTGCAAAAACAAAGCTCGGCTTGTGGTAGCGTATCCGTGCGAAACTAAGCCGCTGCGCTTCCCCGCCGCTTAAAATCTTAACGTAATCGGCGCGCGAGTTTAGCATGCGGGCAAATTTCTCAAGTCCTACGCGGCATAAAATTTCTAAAAATTCCGCATCGTCTTTGCGCGGCGGCTGCGGATAGGAAATGAGCTCTTTTAGGCTAAGCGGCGCTAGATAGGGCTTTTGTGGGATAAACATCACGCCCGTGCGCGGCAGGCTAATCTCCCCGCGGCCGTATTTCCAAAGACCCGCCGCGTAGCGCAGAGCCGTGCTTTTGCCCGCACCGCTCTTGCCTCGCAGCATTATAAACTGCGCGGGCGCAAGCTCGAAGCGTAGATCCTCAATCAGCGGCTCGCCCGCAGGCGTGAAGACCGACAAGCCCTCACACCGAGCGGAATTTTCGTCGCTTTGTTTGATGCAAGCACGCAGATTTGCGCTCTCGTCGTCCATGCGCGAGATGAACTCGTAGATCCTCTGCACGCTCGCTGCCCACTCCATGATCTGCTTGTAATAGTCCATAAACCACGCAAATCCGTCCTGCACGCTGTAAAACGCCGAGCGCGCCTGCATCATGTCGCCGAAGCTCATCGCGCGCGACAAATACAGCGGCAAGCAGGCAAAGATCGGGATTAAATTCGTGATTTTTAGGTAGCTTGCCGAAAAGCATTCGAGGCGAAATTCCGTATTCATGATGCTGCGCCAATTTCTCATGATCTCGCCGAAGCTCGCGCGAAAGCGGCCGCGCTCGGCATCCTCTCCGCGCATAAAGGCTACGGCTTCTGCGTTTTCGCGCACTAGCAGCAGATCCGAGCGGTAGTCGGCTTCGGCGCGCTGCTTAGCAAAATTTAGCCCCCTAAGCCTGCGCCCGACGAGATGCGTAATCAGCGAGCAAAGCAGCGTATAAAGGAGCGCGACGTAGAGCAAAAAACCTTCGATCTCAAAGCGCATACCGAAAATTTCAAATTTCAACACCTTCGAGACCTGCCACAAGATCGCAACGAAGGCGATGAGCTTGGCGAGATTATAGACGAGCGATTTTACGAGATCGACGCTTTTTTGCACGAGCAGCAAGCTATCCTCGGCGATACGCTGATCAGGGTTGTCTAGCTTTGCAATCGTTTTTGAAATTTCACGATCTGCGCGAGTTTTGGATGAAATTTCATTCTCGCTTGCGCCGCTTTGCCCTGCTGTATTTTGCTCCGCCGTGCTCGGTAAAATTTCAAGCTCCTTTGCGTCTCTATGCAAAACCGCGCTGTCCGCTTCGACTGCGGAACACTCTGCGCGCTCGTTTAAATTTTCATCTAAATTTACGTCGCCAGGTTTTTCTAAATTTGATCCGCCCCTGGCGCTAAAATTTCCATCAAGGCTCGTGCGGTAGAAGTTTGCGTTATGTAGCCATTTGCGCTCCATCATCGCGCTTAGCCGCTCGCGCCAGACGATTACGAGCAGTTTGCGAAGCCAGCTGCTGCAGACGATGAAAAGCACGATGAGCGCCGTGTAGAGCAAAAATTCGCCCACGAGCGCGGGAATGAGCTCGCCTTTAAGCTCGCTTAGCGCGTCGTAAAAACGCTTGTCCCACGCGTTCATCAGCACGCTGATTTTGATGATAGCGAGGCTAAAACCAAGCGCGAGCAGCAGTAGCGCCCACAGCTTCGCCGCGCCCTTACCGAACCAGTGCGGACGTAGAATTTCAAAAAATTGCTTTAGCGTTTTCAAATTTTCTCTTTAAATTTTAAAATTTAGCGCCGGTTGCGGCGAGATCGCGGGATTAAATTTGATCCTGCAGCCTCGCGAGCGGATTTTATGCTCGCAAGTCTGCGCGTTTAATTCGCTTGGAATTTCGCGGGATTAAATTTATCGCCCGCGCCAATCAATCGTTAATCAACCAAATCGTGAGTTAAATTTTAATCCCGCGGCTTCGTTTAATTTTACCCGCCTCGCTACGTGCTACTTGCGACAAAGCCTAGTCTCGCGCCTCTGCACCCGCTTCATCCGCGCTCTTATAAAGTGCGAAATTTATCCACGACCGCGTGCGAGTTCGGTCAGTCCGAGTTCGCATAAGCGCAAATTTCATCCGCACCTAATATGTATAATTAAGCGTTAGCATAAAATTCCGCGGCTCGCCGTAGTAGTTGTTATGTCCCGCGACGCGATTTTGCGTATTTTGAAAATACTTCTTATCCGTGATGTTTTTAACCGCAAAATTTACGCTAAAGTGTTTGTCGAAATGATAGCCGACATTTGCGTCCCACAGCGTGTAAGCCTTCTGCGGCGCAGCATAATACGCAACGTTTTCGCGATATATCGAAGCGGTTTTGCTCTGATAGCGCACGCCCGTACCCAAAGCGATCTTACGATTTTCGCCGAGCGGAATTTCATAGTTCGTATAGAGCTTAAACAGATGCTTCGGAATGTAGCGTTTGGCGTTTGCACCCTTGCTATAATCGACCGCTGCGGAGGTTCTTTCCGTCTTTAAATAGACGCTGCGGTTGAAAGTATATCCTGCGAATAATTTCCAATCATCCGTGAGCGAGCCTTGCAGCTCGGCATCCACGCCGCGGCTTCGCACCTTGCCCTCGGCGATGGAGTAGTTCGTATTAAGAGGATCGCTCATCGCCCTATTTTTCTGAATGATCTGAAATAGCGCGACATTCGTATTAAGTGCGCCGTCAAAAAATTCTCCCTTCACGCCGGTTTCTAAATTATAGCCGACGACTGGATCTAAAATTTTACCGTCTTTATCGCGCGCGGCTTGCGGCTTAAAAATTTCGGCATAGCTTGCGTACCACGAAAAATTATCCGCAAAATCCCAGACCACTCCCGCATACGGCGTGAAATCCGATTTGCTCGGGCTTGCGCTATGCGAAGCCGTACCGCGCAAAATATTATAATAATACCTGCTGTAGGTTACCTTCGAAAAGCGTCCGCCGAGCAAAAAGTGAAAATCGTCGGTTAAGTTTAATCTAGTCCCGAGCGAGATCGCGCGCTGCTTTATGGTAGTGGAGCTTCGGTCTTTAAAGCTAGCGGCACTGCTCCAATCGGGCTGAGCGATCCTTGAGCGGTCCCAATTATAAATATTCATCCCCAGCGACGCCAAAGACGAATCTCTCGTTCTGGTCTCGCGCCAATTAAGCTTTTCGTGGCTAAGTGAGCCGTTTAAGAAAAAGTCGTGCTTCTGCCCGAATGCTTCGAATTTGCCGTCTAGCCCCGTTTGAAACCCGACCTCTTTGGAGTCGTTATCGTAAATCCTATATCGCACCGTATGCGACGTAGTGCCGTTGTAAGGATTTGCCCCACCGAGCGCTCCGAATTTTAACATGCTGTCGCTATCGGTATAATTGAGCCTCGCATAGGCTTTCATATCATCGCTAAATTCGTGCGAAAGTTCGCCGTAGACGTTAAATTTTTTATATTCGCTCTTATCCCAATCCGAGCCGAAGTAGCTTCTGCGCGGTAAATTTAATAAATTTTTTTGATTATCCAAGACGGGCACGCCGTAAATATCATATACGCCGACGGTTTTTTGCCACAAAAATCCTGCGCTAAGAAGCGTCTTATCGGCCACGTCAAATTCCGTCGAAACGCCGACGCCTTTGCGATAGCCGTTGCGCGGATAGTCTTTAAGCGAGCCCGTTTTACTTAAAATTCCGATCAACCGCGCGCGTGCCGTACCGCTTTGATTTACCGCATCCGTAACGTCGATCATACCGCGATAATTATCCCAGCTACCGCCGCTTAGACTTGCGTTAAAGCCGAACTGATCGCTCGGGCGCTTTCGGATTAAATTTATCGTGCCGCCGGGCTCGCCGTTGCTTTGCGTAAGGCCCGCTACGCCGCGCAGAACCTCAACGCGATCGTAAAATTCCAAATCGGTAAATTCCTTCGATGAGCCAAGAGGTCCGAACACGGAGCTGGAAACCGAGCTTGCGATGCCGTCTTCTTGGATATTATCGACATAAAAGCCGCGCGAGACGATGCGATTGCCGCCCGCGTCGTTATTTAGCGAAATGCCGGTTGCGTATTTTGAAAGAGCCTCTTCGGCGTTGTGCAAGCTCAGATCTTTTAAAAGCTGATTGGAGATGACGCTTATGGACTGCGGCGTTTCTCTTATGCTTAAATTTAGCCCCGTCGCGGTGCTCATTGCCCGTCGTATAAGAGCCTGTGCCCTCGGTAGTGGACAGATCGACCTTGCCCGTGACGTTTATGGTGCCAAGGTTATCGCCGTCCAAACCCTGCAGCGTAGAATTTGCCGCGCTACCGCTTTGCGGCGCGGAATTTTGTGCAATGTCTTTAGTGGCGGGGCTTACGACGGCGTTGCCCTGCGGCGCGGAATTTACAGTGGTAGGGTTTCGAGGATTTTGCGCAGAGCTTGCGGCGGACGAGTTTTGAGAAGCGCCGCTATTTTTGCGCCGCAGTAAGCCAAAACGGCGAGCAAAGTAGTGCAAAAGAAAGTAAAATTCTACCCTTTTTCATAAAAATACTTTTTAGATTTTATAATCTATATCAATTTACTGGCGGGATTATCTTACAATTCCTCTTAAATAATAATAAAATTTTTAATAAACTAAATCATAAAATTTTATATGTAATTACTAATTTAAGGGAATTTAATAAGATATATTGACGAATTTTTAAGCAAAATTTATATAAATTTTAAAAAGTATATGAATTTGAAAAACAAAGGATTTAAAAATTTAAAATTCTAAAATTCCGCCGCTTTAAAATAACGTAAGCGACGGAATTTAGCGTTTATCGGCGTTTGGTCTTGCGATTATGATAGCACTAGCACCGGTACAAGCGCATTGTGCAAGATGTCCTCGGAGACGCTGCCTAAAAAGAGCTTTTTGAAAAAGCCCTTCGTAAAGGCACCGGTAGCGATCAGATCGAGGTTATTGGCGCGGCGATATTTGATGATCTCATCGGCGGGAACTTCGGCTTGGATGTATTTGAAAGTGGCGTTTTGAGTGCCTAAAATTTCGCGCGCTAGATCCAGCATCCGCTCGCCCTCTGCGGCACCCACATTGATGTGCAAGACATGTTTATGTGCGCTCGCAAGAAGCTTTGAGCTCTTTATAAACTCAAGCGTGCGTTTCGCCGCGTCAGTGCCGTCAAATGCGATGAGCACGGAGTTAATCGGTGAAAATTCCTTATTCACGAGCAGCGACGGCACGTGCAGCTCCTTTATCAGCACGCTTGCGTTAAAGCCTACGTCCTCGTTATTTGAGCCCTTGATACCGAGTACAAAAATTTCGGCTTCGTCCTTATACTCGGTGATAACGTCGATAAAATCGCCATCTTTAATGATCTTACTCGCCTTTACGCCCGCAGTAGTCGCGGCGCAGATATATTCATCCAGCATCGCTTCAGCTTCTTCGTGGTCCTTTTCTGCATCCACGCCGCCTAGTGTGGGACTTCCATAGCTGTTTGCAAGGATATCATTCTCTCCTAGGACGATTCCGCCTGCGGCTAGCCCATAAAAATTCTCGCCAAGCTCCGGGATTTCAACCACGTGAATAAACACGAGCTCGGCACCCAAGGTTTTAGCGACGTAAATTCCGTAATCTCTAACCGCTGGGGCAAGCGCATTTTGATCGACGCAAGTGATGACCTTTTTCATTTTTCGTCCTTTTAAAGATAAAATTTTAATCAAAATAAGCTTATCAAATTTTGTATAAAAGTTATTTAAATTCGACAGACTTGAATTCGGCACGGACGATTTTGTGAAATTTCAAAGCCGTGCCGTAATGGATATGTGAGGTGCGGGTACGCTTGCGACAAGTTAGCTCGGACTCAGCGTGGCAGGTGGGCGCGCTGTACAGACGCGGCATACAAGGTGCGGCGCGGGCGATTTTGAAATTTATTAAGCCGCTAAAGGCGGTTTAAAGCGCCGTTATTGCGGTTAGTAGCCCAAAGATGATCCCCGGGAAATTCGCCGCGGCGAGCGGATAGTCCTTTTTGGGCTTTAGCAGGCCGTAGCTAAGCTATATCGTGCAGTTTATCGCGGCTGCGAGCGGCTGGAGAAACGGGACTTTGTTGCCGTCTAAATTTGCCATTATATTCGGCACATAGGATACGTACATGATGACCGACAGGCGTGTGCCCGCCCAACCTAAAATTTGTAAATTTCTTTCGCTCATTGATTTTCCTTTTTAGAAATACGTTTCAAATTTGCAAATGAAACGGAGCGGGGTTTTAATATATTAAAAATAAGAAACAAATTAAAAAATGGCTAGAAATAAAATTTGGCTTTAGATTTATAACGGCGCCCTCTTACCTGCTCGCATCTGCATAAATTTTAAAGCGGCGTTTGCAGCGTGCGTTTTAAAAATAGAGAAATTTAAAACGCCGGACAATGGTTGAAATTTAAATTTCAAAGAGATAAAATTTTAAACGACTGAAGCCAAATTTAAGCAAAATTTTACAGGAGAATTACGGTAAAATTTTAAAAATATGAGAAGTAAATTTTATAATTTCTCGGACGTTAAAGATAGGAGCGTTTGCCCTAA
>NZ_CALIMQ010000223.1 GCF_938045535.1 uncultured Campylobacter sp.
AAAGCAACTGAATTTTATCGTGATGCGAAATTCGGTGCGGCATAAAATTCCGTATCAAGGCAAAATTTTAAATTTGCCGCCGTGCAAATAAGCGCAAGTAAAACGGCGAGCGAGCCTGCAATGTTAAATTTTAAGACGCGCAATGTATCTGCGCGAGTATGAAATTTAGCGAGTTTGAGAGCGAGATTTAACGATGAAATTTAACGCAAAGAAAAGAGGAAAATATGAAAGCAAATGAGGGAAAAATGAAAATAGCGATAATCGGGCTTGGCTACGTTGGGCTTCCTTTGGCGGCGGCGTTTGCCGCAAAACACGAGGTCGTGGGCTTTGACGTAGCTCAGGACCGCATAGACGAGCTGCGCGGCGGGCACGATCGCACGCTGGAGCTTAGCCAGGAGGAGCTTACTGCGGCGATTCAAAACGGGCTTAAATTTAGCGCGAAGCTAGATGATATGAGGCAGAGCAATTTTTATATCGTATGCGTGCCGACGCCTGTAGATAGGCTAAATCGTCCCGATCTTACGCCGCTAATCAAGGCCAGCGAAAGCGTCGGAGCCGTGCTTAAAAAGGGCGACATCGTCGTGTATGAAAGCACCGTCTATCCGGGCGCTACGGAGGAGGACTGCGTGCCGGTGCTTGAGAGAGCCAGCGGGCTAAAATTTAACCGCGATTTTTTCTGCGGATATTCGCCCGAGCGGATCAATCCGGGCGATAAAATTCACACCGTCACGAAGATCAAAAAGATCGTCTCGGCAAGTACCCCGGAGGCTTTGGACGTCGTAGATAGCGTCTATCTTAGCATACTTCAAAACGGCACCTTTCGCGCTAGCAGCATAAAGGTCGCCGAGGCCGCGAAGGTGATCGAAAACACCCAGCGCGACATCAATATCGGCTTTATCAACGAGCTTGCGATCCTGTTCGGCAAGCTCGGTATCAACACCAACGACGTCATCGACGCGGCGGCTACGAAGTGGAATTTCTTAAGCTTCCGTCCGGGGCTCGTGGGCGGACACTGTATCGGCATCGATCCGTATTATCTGGCGCAGAAAGCGACCGAGGTGGGCTATCACCCCGAAATCATCCTCTCAAGTCGCCGCATTAACGACAATATGGGAAGCTACGTCGCTACGGAGGTCGTTAAGATGATGATAAAATACGACGAAAAGGTAAAGGGCGCGAAGGTCTTGATCTTGGGACTTACGTTTAAAGAAAACTGCCCCGACACCCGCAATACGCGCGTCGTGGATATGATAGGCGAGCTTAAAAATTTCGGCTGCGAGGTAAGTGTCTATGATCCTTGGGCGAGCGCCGCTGACGCTAAGAGATACTACGACATCGATCTACTGCAAAAGCCCGACTTGCGCAAATTTGACTGCGTCGTAATCGCCGTAGCGCATAAGCAGTTTTTTGAGCTTGATTACGCGGGCTCGCTGGTTTACGACGTGAAAAATGTCTATAAAGGTGCGCAAGGAAAGCTGTGAAATTTAGCTTGGGGTTTAAATTTAGACTTCTAAATAGGCGGTTTAGCGGGGATAAGGATGAACGAGGCAAGGCTCGAAGAGCTAAAGAAAATTCTAAACGAACGACGTCAAAATTTAGAGCGAGGCTCACAGGAAAATTCTGACGCTCAAAATTCCAATGCCTTAATTTTAATAAAGGAGATATAGATGAGTAGAGGAAGTGTTGATAAAAGGTGTACTTATTACAGGTGGTTTTAAATCGCTACAAGAATATTCTGATTTGCCAAAAGCTACTAAAGGAATACAATGAAAAACCCGCTTTACTACGTAGATTATTGGTATGATTTGATTAAATTCGGCTTCGATCGGAAACACACTTTTATAACGCTAATCGTTGTTTGCGTTTCATTTATCGCACCGATACTTCTTTTGATAGCATATCAAAGCGCACCTAGTAGAAAAAATATAGAAGATCCTTTTGTTTTTGTTGGAACTATAAGCGAATTTCATAAATATGATAGCTATCGTGGCGGAACCGGCTGCAATATATCCGTGCGAGGAAGCGGTAAAATTTTTGATCTGCATATCGGAAATAGCAAGACGGATTATGAACAATTCGGTATGCAATTTTGTGATTTAATTTACAAAAACTATATAGATCAAATTTGCGTAAAAATTAAAATGTCGGAAAGATTTTTAAATGAATACGGGTATTGCGATGGAACAAAAATACATACCTCAAATGCAGAGGATTGGGATAATTTATATTTTCAAAGAAATATACTAACCTTAACTAGTATATTGCTATTTTTATCCGCATTGTATTCAATCCTCAAGCTTCATAAAGAATATAAAAAATCCAAACTAAAAGATTAAATTTTAATCTCTAAATTTACAGCGCCTGCGCGAGCATAA
>NZ_CALIMQ010000224.1 GCF_938045535.1 uncultured Campylobacter sp.
AGTAATAATAGCTATTAAATTTATAGAACTAGGTACAAAAGTTTCTTTTATAGCAGTTCCAACAGGTGGATTAGTTGAGAAAGCAACATATCCTATAAGCAAAATCATCATAGCACCTAATACTTGAGTTAATTTATCCATAAGTTTTGAAGCAGATTTAAAAGAGAATATAATTACTCCTAATGCTCCACTTACAAGAGCAGCAATTTTTAAATCTAAATCAAATAAAACTTGAAAACCTAAGGCAGCTCCTCCAACATTACCTATGTTAAATGCTAAACCACCTAAACAAACTAAAAATGTTATAAAATAACCAAGTCCAGGTAGAACACTATTTGCAATATCTTGTCCTCTCATTTTAGAAACAGCAAGAACTCTCCATACATTTAATTGAGCTACAAAAGACATTATAACTGAAACCAATATTACAAAAGCGAATGTTGCTCCCATATCTTTTGTAAAAACTGCTGTTTGAGTCATAAATCCAGGTCCTATTGCCGAAGTTGCCATTAAAAATGCTGCTCCCAAAAGAACAGATAAATTATTTTTTTTCTCCATCTTAACACCTCATCTTATTTTATTTTATAAATTCATATAATGATTTCACTTCTATTCCATCTGCAATTAATGATTTTCTTATTCTATCTACAAATTCAATAGCTTTGGGATTATCCCCATGGACACAGATAGAATCAGCAGCTATATCAATTTCTTCTCCATTTACAGCAGTAACTTTTTTAGTTTTTACCATTTTTATAACTCTAGCAATAGCTTCATCAGGGTCTTTTACAAAAGCACCAGGTAAACTTCTATTAACAAGAGTTCCATCAGGATTATATCCTCTGTCTGCAAAAACTTCTTCTGCTACCTTTAATCCTCTTCTTTTTCCTTCTTTTGCCATATAACTTCCACTTAAAGTCATAACTATTATATCTTTATCAAATTGTTCTATTCCATCTAAAACTGCATCTGCTAAATCTTTTTCAACAGCTGCCATATTATAGAAAGCACCATGTAATTTCATATGTTGAAGTTTAGTTCCATTAGCTTTTGCAAAAGCATTTAAAGCACCAAGTTGATATAACATATATGCTCTAGCTTCTTCAGGAGTTACTACCATTTTCCGTCTACCAAAACCTAACAAGTCTGGATATCCAGGGTGAGCACCAACAGCAACATTATTTTCTTTTGCAATTTTAATTGTTTTGTCCATAATCAAAGGGTCACCAGCATGCCAACCACAAGCACAGTTTACACTAGTAACACATTTCATAATTTCTTCATCCATTCCAAGTTTGTAAGCTCCATAGCCTTCACCAATGTCAGAATTTAGATCCACAAAAAATTTCATAATTTTTCCTCCTTTTGTAAAAAAAATTGGGTAATAAACTTCTAATATAGTTTCTTATATGTGATATAATACTTTTTTTATTTTAGATTGTCAATAAATTATTGATAGATTACATTATATGTTAAAAATGTTAGATTTTAAAATAATAATATAATTAACTTTTGTAAAGTTGTAATTGACAGATAAAAAAATATATGTTAATCTAAAACTATATGTGCACTCATAGCTCAATTGGATAGAGCATCTGACTTCGGATCAGAGGGTTGTGGGTTCAAGTCCTACTGGGTGTGCCATTTTTTAAAAATTAATTGACATAAAAAAAATAATATGATATTCTAATTAAGTATTATTATGCATCTGTGGCTCAATTGGATAGAGCATCTGACTACGGATCAGAGGGTTGTGGGTTCGACTCCTGCCAGGTGCGCCAGATAAAATGCCTGAGTGGTGGAATTGGTAGACGCACCAGACTCAAAATCTGGCGAGGGCGACCTCGTGTCGGTTCGATTCCGACCTCGGGCACCATAAATCTTCTTTAAATTTTATCCGTAATTTCAACTGCCTTTTGTAAATTTCAACTTGCTATAAAATTTTTTATACTATTATTACCGCGGTATTTCTTTAAAAGAGGCAATTATTTATGATACGTAAAATTCTTATCGCTAATCGCGGCGAGATCGCGGTTCGCATCATTAGAGCCTGCAGAGATCTGCATATTAAAAGCGTCGCGATCTACACCAAACCCGACGTTGATTGCTTGCACGTAAAAATCGCCGATGAGGCCTACGAAGTAAGCGCGGACGCGCTAAAAGGCTATCTGGACGCCAAAAAGATCGTCGAAGTCGCCAAAGAGTGCGGTGCCGATGCGATACATCCTGGATACGGCTTTTTGAGCGAGAATTACGACTTTGCAAGAGAGGTCGAAGACGCGGGCATTATTTTCATCGGTCCAAAACCCGATGTTATCCGCAAAATGGGCAATAAAAACATCGCTCGCTACCTGATGCGCAAAAACGGCATTCCGATCGTGCCCGGCACCGAAAAGCTCAATCACGAGAGCATGGATACGATCAAAAGATATGCGCGCGAGATCGGCTATCCCGTGATTTTAAAGGCTAGCGGCGGCGGCGGCGGACGCGGTATCCGCGAGGTGTGGGAGGAGAAGGATATGCAGAGTGCCTACGACTCGTGCACGAGGGAGGCGAAGACCTTTTTTAACAACGATGAAATTTTCATGGAAAAACTCGTCGTCAAGCCGCGCCACATCGAGTTTCAGATCATCGGCGATAATTACGGCAACATCATCCACCTTTGCGAGCGCGATTGTTCGATCCAGCGCCGCCACCAAAAGATCATTGAGATTGCGCCGTGCCCCTCTATAAGCGAGCATCTGCGAAAGACGATGGGTACGACCGCAGTAGCTGCGGCGAAGGCGGTGAATTATACCAACGTCGGCACGGTGGAATTTTTGCTTGATGATTACAACAACTTCTATTTTATGGAGATGAATACCCGTATCCAGGTCGAGCACGGCATCACCGAGGAGGTCACGGGCGTCGATCTCGTCGTACGCCAGATCCGCATCGCAAACGGCGAAATTTTAGAGCTCGAGCAAAGCGATATCAAGCCGCACGGCTACGCGATCGAAGCTAGAATCACTTCCGAAAACGTCTGGAAAAATTTCACCCCCGTTCCCGGCACCGTTAGCGATTATTATCCAGCACTCGGTCCTTCCGTGCGCGTCGATAGCCACATCTACAAAGGTTATAAAATTCCGCCGTTTTACGACTCGCTTCTAGCCAAGCTCATCATCAAAACCACCGACTACGACCTGGCCGTTAATAAGCTAGAGCGCGCGCTGAAGGAATTTCGTATCGAGGGGGTGCGCACGATCATTCCGTTTTTGCTCAGCATCAGCAAATCGCGCGAATTTCGACTCGGCTTTTTCGACACGAGCTACGTAGAGAAAAATTTAGACAAAATTTTAGAAAATACCATCGACGATATGCAGCCGAATAAAAACGAAGCAATCGCCGCTATCATCGCTGCGATGCGCAAATCTGCGCGGATTTAGGAAAGAGTTATGGATTTTTTAGAGAGCCTGAAAGATATAAAAAAGGATATGCTTAAGGACAAGGCGGCAAGTTCCGCGCCCAAAAAGCCCAAAAAACCTAATCCAAATCGCGACGAGTTTAAAGATATTTTCAGAGATGATGATTCGAGTCTGCAAAGCGAAAGCGGTCTAGACGGCGACGCAGAGGAATTCGACGCAGCCAAAGAGAGCATCGCCGCACGCGAAAAGCGCCTCAAAGACGAGTTTTTAAAATACGTGGACGCGGCGAATATCAAAAAGCTGAATGACTGAAATTCCATTTTGTACGCTGGATTTTGCCTGCCCCTATCTAGGCGGCAGAGCCGCACGCAGCGAGTATCTCTACATAAAAGACTGCGACTTCGAGTATAATTCAAATTTAGTGCAGCACGGCTACCGCCGCTTCGGCAGGTATTTTCAAAAGCCCGTTTGCGCAGCCTGCGTGGAGTGTAAAAGCTTGCGTGTCGATGCTTCAAATTTTAAATTTAGCAGATCGCACCGCCGCGTCTATAAAAATAATCGCACGACCGCCTATGTATGGCAATCTCGCCCGCTTTTAAACGATGCGCGTTTGGAGCTTTTCGCACTTTATCACGACTACATGCATCTAAAAAAGGGCTGGCCTGTGCAGGAGATCGATTTTGAGCGATATGACGAAATTTACGTCCAAGGCCACGGCGACTTCGGCAAAGAAATTTCTTACTACGGCGAGGATGGGCGGCTTATCTGCGTCGATCTCATCGATATCGTGGATGACGGCATCAGCTCGGTGTATTGCTACTACGATCCGTATCTGCCGCATCTAAGTCTGGGTAAATTTTCGCTTTTAAAACAGATCGAGTTCGCCCAAGATCTGGGGCTACGCTGGATTTATTTGGGCTATGCGGTTGAGCAGTGCCCGAGCCTGGCGTATAAATTTAGCTACGAGCCGTATGAAATTTTAGATTCATACGTAGAGCTTGACGCCCCCGCCGTCTGGGAGGGGCGCACAGAGAAATAGGTTCTACGCGCGGACGCCCCGAAGCAGCTAGACAGACATACGCGCTGTGCGGTACGGTGCGTGAAAGGATAAGCTCCGCTCGCCCCCGCAGTCTATAAATACGTCGCGCGGTAGAGATCGTGCTGCCGCGTAGAATTCGGTCGCGCGCAGATACGACGCGGTATGTAAAAACGCGCCTCGGCGTCAAATCTCGCGCTGAAATTTAGCACCGCTCGACCTGCAAAAATATCCGCGGTGATGAAATTTAAGGCGAGGAAATTTAAAAGTGGAGCAGATGGATTTGCAAATTTTACGGCAGGCTCGGCATTTGCATATTGCAAGACGACACACGCGACTTTTGGGCGTACTTGGCTCTTGAGTGTGCGCGAAAAAGGGCGATTGGTTTCGGCACCTCAGCAACTAGCTTCGGTTCTGTACGGATGCCGCCGCTTAAGCGGCGGAGCGAAAAGAAAGCGGCTGATTTAGGGCAAATTTATCAGCTCCACCTTGTTTTCCAACGTTTTTGGGATCAATAAAACCTTGCCGTCGCTTGAGATGTCTGCAGGTCTTTGCATCGCGCCGAGGTTTATTTTGCGTATCTGTCCGTTTGCATCGATACGCCAAATTTTACCGCTTAAAAGGTCCTCACCCCAGTCGCTAATTAAAATTTCGCCGTTTTTTCCGCGCGCTATGCCGTAGAAAACCCCCTTCATATCGGCAAATATCGAAATTTCGCGAGATTTCAGATCCATGCTTAGCACGCGCCCCAGGACCTTTCCACTAAGATCGAATGTAGTGATCAGAAGCTTATCGCCTTTAGCCAAAAGTCCGTTTGGGCTGCCTAGCGATGGATCGATGCGCGCAAACTCATCCGCGGTGTGCGAGAGCAGGTCGATGCGCCAGATCATCCCACGCGCGGGATCGCTTGCGAGCAAAACTTCGCTACCGAGCGCTACGACGTTGTTTAAGGCCTGCGCTCCCTCGATTTTTAGATTAAAAACCTCCTGACCTTTGCTAAAGCCTCTGATCGCATCCAGATCGCACACGTAGAGCACGCCCGCGATCTGCGCCATTCCGCCCGGATTTACCAGATCGTCTATAAAATTTGTCTCAACGACACCCGAGTTTTTTACTATGCGGCTGATGAAGCCGTCGCGCTCTTGTGGATCTTCACTACTGCCGCGATTTGCGATATAAAAAGCGTCATCGGTAATAAGTGAACCACTAGGTGCGCTAAATTCGTCGATCTCTAGGCCAAAAAGCGCACCCGCCAAGGCGCACGAAAGTAGAACTTTTTTCATAATCTCTCCTTGATCTCGCCAAAATTTTAAGAATTTTAAAATTTTAAGGGAAGCGACGAGTGCCGGGTTAAAATTTTAAAATTCGCAGCGAGCTTTAAGATGAGCGAAATTTAAACCCGCAGAGCAAATAAAAGTGTAATTTTAATTAAACAAGGCGGCTTAATCGGCAAAATTCTAGCGGGTCGGAAGGCCTTGCTTCGCGCGTCGCTTTTAATTTGATGCGTCGAAGCCGAAGCGAGTAGGTTTTGTGTGCGCTTTAGTTTATGCCATCACTCGCGGAATTACGCTGTAAAATTTAGCCACATCGCGCGGACCGCAAGTTTCGCATACGTAATTTATTTAGGCAGTTGCTTTAAAATTTTAATTTTACGAGCGGATATTCTTTTGCAAATTGTGGGCGTGATTTTGATGCGCAGATGAAAGCGTTACGTTTAAAGACGCCTCCGCTTTAAAATTTGATTTAATTTAAACAAAGTGTGATTAAAATGCGATTTAAATTTTATGTACCACGGGTGTAAATTGCGGTCGCGAAAAGAGAACCTGCTGCAAAAAATTATTTAAAATTTACAGTGTACAAAACGCCCTTTGAAATTTAAAAATTTTAAAACGAGTCTATATGCTCTTTAAAAATTTAATACGTGAAATTTAAACTTTGAATAGAACGCGCCATCCTATCCTTACTGCGCCTTTAAAAATTTAATATGCTAAATTTTAAACGCTGGACTCA
>NZ_CALIMQ010000225.1 GCF_938045535.1 uncultured Campylobacter sp.
TCTATTCGCTGGCAAATTTTAGTAAAATTTAAAGGAATTTTATGAAAAAGATTATATTTGCGTTGCTAATCGCTTCGTGTTCGTTATTTGCTAACTCTTTAGCGCAAATCAAAGAAAAAGGGCTCATTCGCATTGGAGTAGACGGTTCACTGCCGCCACTTAGCGTCTCTGAGGACGGAAGATATAGCGGTTTTGAAATTTCGCTTATCGAAGAGCTCGTGAAAGAAATTTTCGGCGATAAGGGCGGCAAAATCGAATATGTCGTAACTCTAGGCAATGATCGTATCACAGCCGTGCAAGATAACAAGGTCGATTTGGATATCGCGGCGATTACGGTTACGAAAGAGCGCGAGAAGCTAGTGGATTTTTCAAACCCTTACTTTAGCGTAAATATCGGCGTGCTAACCCGTAGCGATGACAATATCAAGACAATAAGCGACCTACAGGATAAAGAAATTTTAGCAGAGCCCGGCACTACGGCTTTTGATTATTTTAATAAGGAAGGCTTTAAAGTTATCTCATGCGCTAGTTCTAGTGAATGCTTCCGTGCGCTAAAATCCGGTCACGGCAGCGGCTATGCAGACGATAATATGGTGGTTTTGGGTTATTCGGTCGTAGATCGCAAGGTAGAGGTAAATATCAAGAATTTAGGTACGTCGGACTTTTTAGCTATCGCAGTGCAAAAAGGCAACGATGACTTGCTAAACGCCTTAAACGACGGGCTTGTCAAGCTCAGCAAAAATGGCTTTTTCAAGAAAATTTTTAACGACAGCATCGATCCTTTTTACAAGGGCAAGGCTGAGAAAAAATATTTCTTGTTAGATGATCTTTATAAAATGTTTTAATTCAAAGGACAAAATATGAAAAAAATTCTACTAAGTATTTTGCTGGGTGCTGGCGCGCTTTGCGCTAATTCCCTAGCAGATATCAAGCAAGCAGACGAAATTCGCATAGGCTTGCAAGATTCCCAGCCTCCGTTTAGCTTCGATGATAACGGCACGCTAAAGGGCTTTGAGGTTGATTTGGCAAATGAGTTAGTCAAAAATCTATTCGGCAATAAAAAGATCAAAATCGACTTTATCTCCGTAGCATCTAAAGATCGCGTCCCCTCACTGGAGCAAAACAAAGTAGATCTCATCATATCCAAGCTTACCGTCACAAAAGATCGCGTTCAGAAAGTCGATTTTTCTTACCCGTATTATTCAGTGCAAATTGGCGTGCTAAGCCGTAAGGATGATAATATTTCAAGAATCGATCAGATCGCGCATAAAAAAATTCTAAGCGTTAAAGGCACAACTGCCGAGGAGCACTTCAAAAACGCGGGCTATGAGATTGCGACATGTGCCGACGCGAATGAGTGCGTCGCTAGGTTAAAGGCTGGCGAGGGTATAGGCTTTGCCGACGATAATACGGTCGTACTCGGATACGCTAGAAACGATGCCGCGCTTGATGCAAAAATCATCAACCTTGGCAAGGTAGATTATATCGCCGTCGCCCTATCTAAGGGCAATACCGAGCTACTTGATGCGGTTAATAGCAGCCTGGTAAAAATGTATAAAGCGAAATTTTTCCATAAGGCTTTTGACGAGGATATCAAGCCATACTACGGCGGTAAGATCGATAAAAAGCACTTCACACTCGATGAGGTTTATAGCCTGTTTTAAATTTAGACGTATTTAAAATTTTAAGGCGCCCTTTGACGTCCGAACATACACGCAGCTGCGATATTTGATCGCAGCTCGCTTTTGCCGCCAAGATTTCGGCGGCAATTTATAATTTAAATTCCGTATTTTTGCAGGTCCGGTTGCGATATAAAATTTTATGAGATTTTGATATGCGGTTGCGAAAGAATGTGGCTTCTAAAAGATAGTCGGTCGTGCGAAATTCTAATCCGAGTAGTAAAATCTTATATCCTTTTTCAGTTGCATCGGCAGCACGTTAAATTTAGCCCTAAAAATTTTAGAAAAATGCGATAAATTATTGTATCCGACCATTTTAGCAGCTTCGTTTACGCTGATTTGATCTAGACTTAATAGCTCTTTTGCAATTCCAAGCCGCTCATTTGTCAGCATCGCATAAATGGTCGTGCCAAAATATGCTTTAAAATCCCTTTTTAGTGCAAATTCGTTCGTAGCGCAAAGATGAGCGAGCTCTTTAATGCTAGGTGGATTTTGCATATTTTCGAGTAATATTTTCTTTGCTTTTTGAACTGTTTTTATGCGATTTTCATCAAGGCTAAGCGTATTTTGGGGCTCATTAAATTTATGAAAACTTCTATAAAGCATCTCTAAAATTTTACTTTCCATAAAAATTTCGCGTATTTTGCCGTCGTATATCGCGGCATTTTCGAGCTCTTTGAGAATAATATTTTGCACGGCGCTTGTTTTAAATTTTTTCATGCAAACGGCCTGATCTAAATTCAAATTTTTTAAAATTCCCAGCTCATTTGCAAAAGCGGTGCTAAGCGCTATGCATGAGCTTTTATAGTGTTTATTTTCAAGCTCGTGAACGCCACGCAATTTGCTTTGCATAGTTCCGAGCCAAAACTCACCTTTATTCAAAACGAATTGATCTTTATCCGATCTGAAGCAGATAGGATTTTCGCCCGTATTGAAAAATAAAAATGAATAGCGGCTGCCCCGTTCGTGGCGATGCAAAAGGAAATCTCTGCAAATTATATCGCTGCTATAATATCCTATCTCTCCGCCCGTATAAAAAGAGCTAAAGTTGAATTTTATACTTTCGCTTTCAAGCTCGGTTTTGCTATACCTGCATTGCTTGGACGGCTCAATGTCGTTAGATATTTTTTGCAAAAAATCGTCTAAACTTATCTCTTTACTCATCTTATCCCTTTAGCGTTTAAAAAAATCCTTCTACCGTTTAGTATTTCTTGATAATGCATATCTTATTATAGTAAAATGAGTTTAAATTTTAATAAGAAAAGGATCGTTTGTGCGCGCAATATATAAATTATCGCTGATCGTTGCTATAGCGACAGCCGGAATATCGAGCGAGATAGAAAAACAGGACAAAAGCGTAAATTTGGGTGAAATTACCGTAGTCAGTGCTACGGGCTATCGGCAAAATATTCAAGACGCACCCGCTTCCATCTCCGTTCTTACGCAAAAAGAGATACAAAAGCGCAACTATCAAGATATCTCCGCAATGGTAGAGGATTTGCCGAGTGCCTTTACCGCAACGCTAGGTGCTGCATCTAGAAAAGGCATAAGCCTAAGAGGTCTGTCTCAAAAATATACGAAAATTTTAATCGACGGCAAGCCCGCGACCAGCGATAGCGCTTATAAAGGATTAAGAAGTATTGGTAGCAGTCAGAATTTCTTGCCTCCCGCAAATGCGATAGAGCGCATAGAGGTCATACGCGGTCCTATGAGCTCGCTTTACGGCAGCGACGCTATGGGCGGAGTAATAAATATCATCACTAAGGGCTTTTCAAATGAGCTTAGCGGCAATGTAAACGGATACTATACTTTTGCTAAAAAATCGCAAATAAAAGGTGATTATCAAACGGGCTTTTATCTAAACGGAGCTATCGTCCCGGACGTACTAGGTATCGCACTTTACGGCAGATTTTTTGAAAAGATAGAGGATAAAGAGCCTTATGCGAATAGAAATAATGAAGAGACGAATATGGGCGCAAAACTGATGTATAACGTAACGCAAAATGATGAGGTAGCGCTTGATTATCGTAAAGTAAATAATAAATTTAGGCGTACATACGGGCGTACGCGAACAACCTCGGGAGGCAATAACGATATTGCGAAAGAGGATATGAAAGGCTATACCGCAAGCCTGTGTCTCACCAGGGAAAATACGATAAGTTTATTATAGATAGCTATGCAAATTACGATAGCATGAAAGAAAGCGGCGCCCAGGATCTGCGTCTTAGAACGACTACGCTAAATTCTAAAGGCTCATATTTTTTCGATTCAAATGCTTTGAGTTTGGGCGTGCAATACCGAAGCGAGAGATTAAACGAAGCCGCTACTACCGCAGATGAGGCAAATGTCAAAAGATGGGATTATTCGATCTACGGCGAGGATGATTTTTATCTAACTGATGATTTAACACTAACCGGTGGAATCAGATATAACCGTGATAAGGACTACGGCGGCCATATATCGCCGCGCACTTATGCCGTTTACCGTTTAAACGAAAGTTTTTCTATTAAAGGCGGCGTTTCGACAGGATATTCAACTCCGGATATTAAGCAGCGTAGCGAGGGCCTTACCCTGCCATTTGCAGGAGGCCAGGGAGCGCAGATAGGCAGAAGCTCTTTAAAGCCTGAAAGCAGCATAAGCTACGAAGGCGGGTTTTCTTACGACGATAATAATAAATTTAACTTTAGCGCTACCGTGTTTTATACCAAAATCAAAGATGGAATTTCTACCAAATTAATTTGCCGCCCAAGACCGGGAAATCCTTGCGTGCATAACGGCAAAACTTACAGGCGCGGTATTTGGGACACTATAAATGTCGGAGAAGCCGAGGTTAGGGGTCTAGAGCTAAGTAGCGATTATCAAATTTTAGATAATTTGAAGCTGCATGCAAACTACGCCTATACGAAATCCGAGCAAAAAACGGGTAGCGAGAAGGGCAAAACCTTAAATAATTTTCCAATCCATTCGGTAAAGCTAGGATTTGATTACGACGTAAGCTCCAAGCTAAACTTATGGTCGCAAATAAATTATTATAGTAGGACGCGCGATAGCCTAAGCTACGATGAGGATATCCGCTCATACACGCTTTTTGATCTGGGCGCTAGCTATAAAGTTACAAAAGACGCAAGTTTAAATTTTACGCTTTATAACATATTCAACGAATTCGTACTAACGCGCTCGGGAAATTATCAAATGATGGTTGTAGACGGGATGAAGGCGCAGGTTGGATTTAACGTGAACTTTTAAATTCGCGGCGCATAAATTTCGTCCGCGGATTTAAAATTTAAGGAAATTAATGGCGATTCTAAAAAGGAAAAAATTTTGGTTCAACGTCCATCTTGTTTTGACGCTTATATGCTGCGTGCCGATCTTAATCGTAGCCCTTAGCGGCGCTATTATCTCGTATCACGACGAGATTATAGATGCGTTAAATCAAAGCAAATCTTTCGTGAGCCCGAGCGGAAAAGATGCCCTCGAACCCACCGAAATTTTAAATATTTTCAGAAAAGTCAAGCCCGGTTTTACGCTCAGTTATTATAGAATTCCTCAAAATAAAAATGAGGCGATTAGGCTTTCCGGTACAGATCCTGGCGGCGAGTTTAAATCATATTTTATAGATCCTTATAACGGCGAAATTACTTCGGAAAACATAGGCGATACGTTTATCGGCGTAATGCTAAACCTACATACTAATCTGGGATTTGGGCTAAGCAAAAACGAAACTCTGCGGCTAATAGGCAAAAATATCGTGGCGCTTAGCACGGTTATGTTTATTTTGGCCTTAATTTCAGGCGTGGTGATTTATTATCCTAGTTTTAGAGGGAAAATTTTACGCGCATTTAGGATAAATTTTAAAGCGAGAGGTTACACGTTTTTATATAGCTTGCACGGCGCGGTCGGAGTTTTGCTGCTGCCCGTTTTACTTACGATAAGCGCTAGTGGGCTTTATTGGTCGTATGATTGGATAGCCAAAATCACCAACAGAGCGCTAGGGGAAAAGGAAATTTTTAGAAAAACGAGTTTTACCGAAGTGCGAGGATTTTCGCTTGAGGATGAAGATAAAATTTTAAATTTTCAGACGGCATTTGATATTTTTAAGCGTGAACGCGGTGAAAACTACGAATTCTTCAATATTATCGCTCAAAAAGATGGAGAAAATTTTATGATCTTTTATTTCGATAAAGGCGAAAAGAGCGAAGAGCATATGAATACGATGAGTATAAACGTTAAAAAGGGCATCTTGCGGCATGCTCGCTATGATGATGCGAAAAGCACCATGCCGCACCCGTTTGCTATACATAAAGCCGTTTTGAGCGTGCATTCGGGCTATATCTTCGGCGAGGCGGGTAAGTTCTTATTTTGCGTAGCGGCGATTTCAGTGTTATTTTTTATAGTTACGGGATTTTGGATGAGCATAAAAAGAATTTATAAGAAAAGATAAATCTACGAATTCAAAGCGGAGAGATAGCTTATCCGCGGCGTAAATTTAAAATTTTATCCGAAGCAGTATCGCTTCTTTTCAGCTAATAAAATTTTATATACAGCGCTTTAAAATACTGCGTGCAGAGTCTTTGTGGACCTTGTGCCGCATCTTGATTTTGTTAAATTTGCTCCGGCGTTTCAACCGCGCTCATTTGCCGTTCATAAAATCTCTAATATTTTGCGCGATCATCTTTATCAGCCGTTTGCGAGCCTCGACGCTCGCCCATGCGATGTGGGGCGTGATGACGACGTTGCGGCGATTTTTCACGCGCAGCAGCGGATGATCCGCCCTCATCGGCTCTGTTTGCAGCACGTCAAGCGCCGCGCGCAAGCCTCGCTCGTCCACGGCGCGAGCCAGCGCGTCCTCGTCCACGATGCCGCCGCGGCCGAAATTCATCAAGATCGCCCCCTCTTTCATCTTTGCAAGCTCTGCCTCGCCGATCAATCCCGCCGTTTTTTCATTTAGCGGGGCGTGGATCGAGACAATGTCGCAGGCTCTCAAAAGCGCGTCCAGGCTCACTCTGGCAAACTCGCCGTTGTCGTTCGCGCCGCTAGTGGAGTAGTATCTCACGTTTGCGCCGAACGCGGCGGCGATGCGGGCGACCTTTGCACCGATTTGTCCAAGCCCGATGACGCCGAATTCTTTGCCGTAAATTTCGCTGATGGGCGCGTCAATGTGGGTAAAAATTTCGCTCTCGCACCATTTGCCGCTGCTGCCGTAATCCGCGTAGTATCCGAGCGCATTGGTTAGTGCAAACAGCGACGCGAAGGTCTGCTGCACGACGCTGTTCGTCGAATAGCCCGCCACGTTTTTCACCGCGATGCCGCGAGCCTGCGCGGCATGTATGTCGATATTATTCGTGCCCGTAGCGCTGACGCAGATCAGCTTAAGCGCGGTTTGCGCCATGATCTCGTCCGTGATTAGGACTTTGTTGGTTATGGCAACGTCAGCGCCCGCTAGGCGCTGCGCAGTTTGCGCGGACTCGGTCATCTCGTAGTTTTCAAACTCGCCCAAGCTCGCGATTTCGCTAAGATCGGCATCTCCTCCCAGCGTCGCGGCATCCAAACATACGATCTTCATATTTCCCCCTTTGCGTTTTAAAATTTTAAGTCGTAACAGCGCGGCTAAATTTAGCCGCTAAATTCCGCCACGCGGTCGGAGCGCGGCACTTAAGCGGCAAAATTTTAACTCTGCAAATTTAGCTATTGCGGAAATTTGCTCTAGCGAAATTTTACTATTGCAAAATTTACTCTCGCAAAATTTTACTATTGCGAATTCTGCCCTCGCGAAATTTAACTCAGCGGCGCGCGGGGCGTTAAATTTTAAAATTCTAACTCGCATCGAAATAAGCGGTAAATTTTACCGCCGCTGAAACCTGCGTCTAAATTTGAAATTCTAATTTACGCCGAAGCGATAGATAAATTTTATCGCTGCTACCGCCGCTCGCATTTAAATTTTAAAATTTAACTCGCGCAAATCCTGCTCCGCGCAGAATTTTGGTTCACGCCAATTTGATCTGCACGGAATTTTAACTCGCACCAATTTAACCTGCTCGAAATTTTATCCGCGCAGAATTCCGATCGCGACGCTACGTTAAATTTCGCCATAGCCTCCTAGCGTTAAATTCCGCTGCCGCCGAGCGATAAATTACCGCGGCGAGGGCCTTGCCGCCAAATTTATCGCCAAAAGCCGCCGCTCTAAAATTTCTCAAATTTTATAAAATTTGCCGCGCCGCTACTTTGCATCCTCGATGTAGTGCCCCACAAATTTTGAGAGATTATTGAGTATCTCGCCGCCCTTGCGGAAGCCCAGCGCGCAGCCCTCAAAGGCGAAAAATACCCCCGCTTGGTAGCTCTGGGCGCGCTCGTCTTTGTTTAGCTCATAAAATTCCTGATATAAAAATTTCTGATTTCCGTATTCGCCGCCGTTTTCCTCTATCTTTTTGCCGTCGGCGTCGAAAATCGCCACATTAGCCCCCTCGCGCGCCAAAAACGGCTTTTTGATCATCTTTTTGCCGATGATCGGCGAAAAGGAGCTTTGCAGCAGCAGCGGGTGGTTCGGATAGAGGTCCCACAGGATTTTCATAATCCCTTTGCTTTGAAAAAGCAGCGTGTATGCGGGGTTTAGAATGATTGCCTTTTGATTTTGCACGATGTTTTTTAAGATGAGCGCGAGCTCGCCCTCCTCGATCGCGATCGCCTCCCAAGGGATGAGCTTGAACCAATACTCGTAGTTTTCGCCGTCAAAAAATACACCCTCTTCGTCGTTAAATTCCACCTCGTCCACGTAGGCAAAGCGCGTCTTAAAGCCCGCATCTTCCGCGGTCTGCTGCAAAAGCTTCGTCGTCTTTTCGTCCTCGACGTTGCCTGCGACGCTGCTAAATAGAATTTTCCACCCCTCGTAAAATTTAGAAAAATCGCTTAGCTCGCCGTCAAGCACCACGAGCCGCTTGAAATTATCGCGCAGCGCGTCGTAGAGGTCGTTGAACTGGCTCGCCTCGTCCATGCCGTTTTCTTTGAGCATCGCCCACTGGATGATCGCTGTCTCAAACACCGCCGTGGGTGTGTCGGCGTTAAATTCTATCAGCTTGATCGGCTTGCCGTCCAGCCCGCCCGCGAAATCGAAGCGCCCGTATAGGTGCCAGTGCACCTCGTTTTCCCAGCTTTGCTTGATTAGATCTACGAGGTTGAAGGGGATGCCGAGCTCGTGGAAGAGGTTGTTATCGATGACGTGCTGCGCAGCCGCGACAAACATCTCGTATAGCTCGTTTGCGGCCTCATAATACGCATCCGCCTCCACGGCGCTCACGCGTACGATCTCGTCGCTGACGTAAGGGGTCTGATCGGCGTCCGTGTGCCAGTAAAAGCCGAGCTTTTCGAGATACTCGTTGCTTAACGGCGTTATCTTTTTTAGTTGCAT
>NZ_CALIMQ010000226.1 GCF_938045535.1 uncultured Campylobacter sp.
CTAGGTAAGATCAGCGCCGAAAAATCGGAATTTGATCTGAAAAACAAAACTTTAAATTCCGATTTTAATCTGAGCTTGCCCGATCTAGCGAAGCTCGAAAGCCTGCTCGGGCGTAAAATTTCTGGCGACGTTAAAGCAAACGGAAATTTAAAGACCGATTTTTCTACGCTTGAGCTTTCAAACTCGCAAATTTCAGCATTTAAAGACGCGCTTAAAGCGGATGCGGGAGCCAAATTTGACCTGAAAAACAAAAACGGCGAGCTGTCCGCAAAGCTAAACGCAAACGATCTAGCCGCGCTGCAAAACGTCCTGGGAGTGAAGCTGCAAGGCAAAGCAAACGGCGAGCTTAGCGCGGCTTTAGCGCAAAATGAGCTTAAAAATCTAAACTTAAATCTAAACGCGATGGGCGGTAACCTGAATGCGAGCGGAAATTTAAACGATCTAAAACTTAAGGCGAGCAATCTAAATCTGGCTGTGCTTTCGGCTCTATTTTACGGCAACGCGATCGGAGAGGGCACGATAAACGGCGATGCGAAGTTAAGCTTAAAAGACGGCATCAACGGCACGGCGCAAATTTCGCTCGCTAACGGTGTAATTTTTAAGAAATTTTTAGACGGCGCGACGGGCAAGAGCTTCCCGAGCGATCTAAAAACTGATGCACAGGCGCAGACAAATATCAAAAACTCCGTTGCGACCTTTAGCGTAAGCGCAAACTCCGATCTGGCGCAGCTTCAGAGCCTAAACGGCACCTACGAGCTCAAAAATAAAGCGCTTAAAGCAAACTACGCGCTGCTGATCCCAAGCTTGCAGCGACTAGAATTTTTCTTAAATCGCAGACTAAACGGTAAAATTGCCGCTACCGGCGAGCTTTCGCACGACGGCAAGAGCCTGTTTGCTACCGTAAATTCTAAGGTTGCGGGCGGCGAGCTGAACGGACAGATCGCGGGCGATGAGGCGAACTTCAAACTTCAAAATTTTATCGTCAAAGAGCTTACGACGCTTCTAAATATCGATCACGTTTACGACGGGACGGGCAACGCAAATCTTACGTATAATACAAACTCGCACAGCGGCAAATTTGACGCGATCATCAACAACGGCCGCCTTCCTAGCGGCGGACTGATCGATAAAATCGGCAAAATTTTAGGGCGCGATCTAGGTGGCGAGGTCTATAACGACGCCAAAGTAAATGGCACGATCAAGCAGAATTTAATCAATTTCAACGCCGATATGAGCGCGCAAAAAAGCAAGCTAAACGTCACCGGCGGCACGCTGGACAGCAAAACGGGCGCGATTTCGGGGCCGGTTAAGGCAAACATCGAAAAAACCGATCTTGAAATAAACATCACCGGCACGATCAAAGAGCCGAAATACAATATCCAATCGGACTACCTCAAGGGCAAGCTCGACAAGCAGATCGGCAAGGGCATCGACAAGCTTTTCGGCGTGAAAAAGGACGATAACAGCAGCAAAAACGACGCGAAAAAGGAAAGATCTGACGCGATTAAAGGGCTGATAAATGGGCTATTTTAGCCCATTCGCTCCCATTTGGCGTTTGGAATTTTATGGATACTGCTAAACGAGCGCGAGATTTAAAATTTTGAAATTTTGAAATCTCGCGCAGTTTAAATTTTGAAATTTTATGCAGTTTAAAATTTAGAATTTTGCACTTGCCGGCGTAGCCGAAGCCTAAAAATTTTAAAGCAGGACGCGCACTACTTATCAAAATTTTAAACCCTACTAAGATCTGTATTTTAATAGCGTTTCAAATTTAACACTGCAAATTTATCCTGCTTGCGCCGCTATCCGCAATGAAATGCACGCCGCAACCTAGCGTCTTTTAAAGTGTTTCGTATCGATACTGCGCGCTGTGTTTTCAGGCTATCCGATGCTAATTAAAATTTCGCGGCGCAACGTTTATTGCAGTTGGCGCCATGCTTGATAAAATTTGCCCGCCATTATCGCAAGAAAAATGAGCGTCAAAGCTCCAAATACCGTAGCCGTAAATTTATCATCCGTCGTAGCGTATTTGTCATATCTGAATTTCATCAGATACTCGCACTGCGGTGGGTCGACGCTCGCATTATAATCCAAAAATAAAACCTGATACGCCGTGCCGCGACCCTGAAACAGAAACGGACGGCTTTGATACCAAGCTTTAACTCGCTTGCCTTCCAGCCATTCATATGCGATTAGCGAGATAGAAGGCTTGATATTTACGCCTTGCCACTCGTCCGCTCCTA
>NZ_CALIMQ010000227.1 GCF_938045535.1 uncultured Campylobacter sp.
GAGGAAGTGCTGCGATACCCATGATACCGATAAACATACCGACGGCAGTTAGAGGCATTTTTTTAGCTAGCCCTCCTAGCACGTCCATATTTTGCGTATGAGTAGCGTGGATTACAGAGCCTGCACATAAGAATAGCAAGCCTTTGAATATCGCGTGATTTACTACGTGGTAGCAGCCTGCTAAAAATCCGACTGCACCTAGCGTTACATTGCCTGCTGCGACGCCGTAAATTCCGGTGCCAAGACCCAGCAAGATAATGCCGATATTTTCAACCGAGTGGTACGCAAGAAGCGCTTTAAAGTCGTGCTGGCACAACGCGTATAAAACGCCAAAAAGCGAGCTGGCTGCTCCTAGGATCAAAACTGCAAGCCCAAAATAGATGCTTAGCGGCAAAAATAGCGTAAATTTAACAAGGGTAAAGAGCGCTACTTTAATCATAACGCCGCTCATTAGAGCAGAGACGTTTGATGGAGCCGCAGGGTGAGCTTGCGGTAGCCAGACGTGGAAAGGCCACATTCCCGCTTTTGAGCCGAAGCCGACCAAAAACAAGATGAATGCTGCTACAGAAGCGCCCATAGGCATATTTACTTTTCCCCACTCCGCAAATTCGAAGCTTCCTGCGTAGTTTGCAATGATAAGTAATCCACAGGTGATACAAAATGCACCGATCTGCGCTATACCTAGATATACCATAACGGCTTTGAGCGTGCCTTTGCCATCGTTTACTATGATTAGAAATGACGAAATTAACGTCATAAGCTCCCATAAAACAGCGAAGCAAAATACATTATCCGCACTGATGACTAAAAGCATAGATAAGATGAAGGTATTAAATAAACATGCAAAAACGCCGATATTTGCCTTTCCGATATATTCCTCAGCGTAGCTCATGCCGTAAACGCTGCTTGCAAAGCCTATAAAAACGACTACGAAGCTGAAGAAATTTCCAAGCGGACTTAAAGCAAATTTTGGCGCATATAAGAAAGTACCGCCCAAAACGAAGCTATCGCTTACGCCCATATTGGCTACGAAATGACACATCGCATAAAAACAGCTGATAGCACCTAATCCAAATCCTACCTTAACGGCAGTTTTTGGAGCGCAGTATAAAAGGATACTAATTACTGCACTGACGATAAATAAAGTATAGACGCTTATCATTTTGCGCCTCCTTCTTTTTTGGCGACGCAACTGATTTCGCCGTTTAACACGTCTTTTGCAAAAGCATTAGCCGCATCGTAGTCTATCGCAAAGCCCAATTTATGCTTACCTTCTTTAGGATCTATCATAATGATAGCGCTAGTTGGGCAAACCTCGACGCATGCAGGACCGTTCTCGCGTCCGTTGCATAGATCGCATTTGATGGCGGTGCTTTTGGCGCCCGCTTGGCTTTCGATCTCGAGATAATACTTCGGCTCGACCGCATAATTTACTGACGGCATAAGCTCGGCATTCGAGCTGATCGCGCCATAAGGACAGGCGAGCGTACACATCTTGCATCCGATGCAAATTTCTTCGTGCAATTCGATATAGTTATTATCGAAGCGAAGCGCACCGGTAGGGCAGACATTTGCGCATGGTCCGTCATCGCACTGCCTGCACTGCGTAGGCATAACGCCGTAAGCCTGTCTAAGCACGGTAAGTCGCGATTTAGCAAGCTTGCCGCGCTCGTATGCACTTGAGTAACAGGCCGCCATGCACGTCGTGCAACCGATACATCGTTTGTAATCGCAGATTACAAATTTATGTTGTTTCATACCTTTCTCCTTGACTTAAGGAATTTTAAAAATTTTTTACTAAAAATTTTGGTGTAATTATATTTAAGTCCGTAAAAAAATTCCGTCATTTATCTGACGATATTTGGAATTTATTTGATAAATTTACTTTCAAAGCTTAAATTTAAAAACTAATTTCTTTTTTAAACCGGTTCGTTGATTATTTGCTTTAAATGTCTAGTATATCAGTATTAAAGTATATTTTAAAATTTAAATTACTACTTAAATTACCCCAATTTACTCCTAATTATAATTGAAAAAATTCTTTTAGCTTAAGGCAAAATTTCAATTTTATTTTAGGTAAGAATTTATATAATTGTGCCGAAATTGCATATATGGTAATTTTGCATGTTTAGTATTTTCGAAAGGAGAAAATATGGCGAATAAAGGCAAGGTCATATGCCCTTATTGTGGCACAGGCTGTCAAATCGAGCTGACTGCGGAAGACAATTATATCAAATCCGCAACCGGCGTAAGCGACAACCCCGTAAATCAAGGTTGTTTATGTTTGAAAGGTTATTACGGATGGAATTACGTAGGCTCTAGAGATAGGCTTACTACTCCGCTAATTCGTAAAAAGAATGGCAAATTTAGTAAAGACGGCGATTTAGTCGAGGCTAGCTGGGACGAAGCGCTTGATTTGGTTGCTAAAAAGATGCTCGAAGTTAAAGAAAAATACGGCGCCGACGCGATAGCGGGAAACTATTCCGCACGCTGTACGCATGAGGATAACTACGTAGCGCAGAAGCTACTTAGAATTTTAGGCACGAATAATATCGATCACTGCGCGCGCATTTGACACGCTCCGACTGTGGCAGGTCTTGCCAAAACAATCGGTAACGGAGCGGCTACAAATAGCTTCACGGAGATCGGAACTCACAGCAACTGCATTATGATGATCGGCTCAAACCCGGAAAATGGTCATCCGATCGTAGCTATGCACGTTCAAAGAGCGTTAAATAGAGGCGCTAAACTCATCGTCATAGACCCGGTTAAGACGGAATTTGCAAATCGCGCAGATATCCACCTTCAGCTCGAGCCGGAGCACAATATCCCAGTCATCAATGCTCTAATCCATGCTATTATCGACGAGAATTTGGTAAATCAAGAATTCGTTGAGAAATACACCAAGGGTTTTGAATATGTAAAAGAGGCGGTTAAGGATTATTCGCCTGAAGCCGTAGCCAAATACACTAGGCTAAACGCCGAGGATATTAGAAAAGCGGCTAGAATTTACGCTACTACGCGACCTGCGGTTATCACGCACGGGATGGGTGTAACTCACTTCAACCACGGCGTGGGCGCAGTCTGCGACATTTCAAATTTAATGCTCGTAACGGGCAATGTGGGCGAGCTCGGAAGCGGCGATCTACCGATCCGTGGACAAGAAAACGTTCAAGGCTGCTGCGATATGGGAATGCTTCCTAACGTATTTACCGGCTATAAAGCTGTAACCGACGAGAACGCACGCGCATGGTTCGAGCAGCAGTGGAATTTACCAAAAGGTCATCTAAACGGTAAGATCGGCATTCATAAAACTGAAGTGCCTGACGCAATTCTTGATGGTAGGGTAAAATTCTTCTGGACGATGGGCGAAAACCCGGTTATGACCGATCCGAACGCAAACCACTTCTTGCGCGCGATTTCGCAGGTAGAGATGTATGTGATCCAAGATATTTTCTTAACCGAGACGAGCCGCAAAGCAGATGTTGTGCTTCCTGGAGCTTGCAGCGGCGAGAAGGAGGGCACTTATGCTAACGCCGAGCGCCGCGTACAGCATAGCGAAATTGTGGTTGCCCCTCCGGGACAAGCTAGACAAGACTGGGCTATCATCTGCGAGCTTGCCAGACGCTTAGGACTAGGGGATTATTTCACATTTCAATCTCCAGAGCAGATTTGGGAAGAGGTGCGCAGGGTAGCTCCGCATAACTACGGCGGAATGAGCTATTACCGCATCAAAAAATACCACGGACTTCACTGGCCGTGCCCTGATGAGAATTCTATGGGCGGACCTGCATTGTATCTTGATAAAAAATTCTTTACTCCTGACGGCAAGGGAAATTTCGTCCCGGTTCTATTCGTGGATGATAAGAGCAAGATTGAAAGCGCCAAAGAGGAATTCGCAAAGCGTATGAATATGCCGAAAGATTATCCTGTAATGGCGGGCTCCGTGGACGAGAAGACCGACGAGGAATTTCCGATCCAGCTTCTAACTACGCGTAAGGTTTACGAGTATGCGGGAGGCGCGATGACTAGGCGCTCTAAGACCGTAGAGCAGGGCGGCGACGCGATAGGACCGATTGCGGAAATGAATCCGAAACTCGCCGAGCGATATGGAATTTCGCAGGGCGATTTCATCGTCGCGTGGAGCCGCTACGGCTATATCGCGATCAAGGCAGACATCACCGAGTGTATAATGGATGGTATCATTCAGATGTCTTATCACTACTGGGAGAGCTGCTGCAACGAGCTAACCAGCGGCGGCTGGGATCTAATCGCTAAAACGCCTACGTTTAAGGCAGCGATTCAGATTAAAAAGATCGACGAAGAGGAATTTTTGCGTATCCGCGAGCTTAAGCGCATTAAGTTTCAGACCAACAAGGTCGTTTACGACGACTTCCACCACCATCCGATTAAATTCTAAGAATTTAATCTTATCCGTAGATTCGGGGGCTATGCTTCCGAATCTACTTTTTAACAATCAATTCAAATAATATGAAATTTTTAGCGATCTAGCTGTCTTGTGATATTTTAAAGATCAAAAATTTCAAGAATTCAATAAATTTCGCGGTATTAATACGCTTTTTTTGCGTAGTTGCACTATCGATAAGAGGGTGTGAAATTTATCTGCTATTGCGTTAATAGATGTGGCGGCAGAGACCGGGCATTCGCGATTTATCAAATCCTAATAAATTAGCCTTAATTAGAGCGGCGCAATGGAGTAAATTTTAAAGATAAGCATGATAATAAGGCTATTTTATCGCGACAAATCTTGCCAAATTACATTATTGATTAAATTTTAACGCGCGCAGGCTGATTTTATGTATCAAGTAGCGCTGTAATTTTAATAACGCAAATGCGATTTTTGTGATTTTGATAGATGAATGCAAAAGGCTCATAGACTTTTAAAACGCTAGACGCGGCTTTTAGTCTTAATGGTCGCAAATGCTGGTTTCTAGCATAACCGGAGTAGTTTCGCGCTCCGTCTGAAATCCATAAATTTTGATTTTAAAATTTTAGATTTAAAATTCCGAATTCCGCCGTGCTTGGAGCTCGGA
>NZ_CALIMQ010000228.1 GCF_938045535.1 uncultured Campylobacter sp.
TTTGTTTCATAATTGCTTCGGATATCTCACGACCCCTAGTTCGAGTACGACACAGAAATGCTATTTTGCTTTATGAAAATCTCGCATTTACATCTTCGGGATTAGCACTTAAATTTTGCGGTAAAATTCTAAAACTACTACACCTAAGAATTTTACCGTTTTAAAGCATTAAATTTTTACGATTTTAAGGTTAGTTGCAACCGTAGAAAAATTCGCGGTAAAAGTGGTGGATGCCTGTCGTGCGGATTTAGATGCTAGATTAATCCGCAAGCGCTACGCTTTTACTAAAATTTTGTCTTTGTAAAAATTTTAAAATTTCAATCGCTCTTTTTAAAGCGCTTCGGCGCAAACATAAATTTCTAGCCGCCTCGCTATATTTTATAGGCTTGCTCGGAGCTTTAAAATAGCAAGCCACGTGTCTGCTATTTGCCAAAAACCCTAGCGAAAATCGCGTCCACGTTTTTGGTGTAATATCCGTAGTCAAAGCACTCTTTGATCTCGCTTTCGCTTAGCTTTTCTCGTAGCTTTGTATCTGCTAGCAGATTTTGCAAAAATAGGCTATGCCCTTGCTCATCTATAGCTTTTTTGCCCTCTTGCAGATCCGCCCAGACCTTCATCGCATTACGCTGCACGATTTTATAAGCATCCTCTCTGCTAACTCCTCGTTTAGGCAGCTCTAGCAGTACGCGCTGCGAAAACACGAGCCCACCGGTTAAATTTAGATTTCTCATCATATTTTCAGGATATACTAGCAGTTTTTCAATCAAGCTTGTCAAGCGATTTAGCATAAAATCAGCAGTTATAAAGCCATCAGGGAGGATAAATCGCTCGACCGAGCTATGGCTGATGTCGCGTTCGTGCCATAGTGCTACGTCCTCCATCGCGGGTATTGCGAAGCTACGGATCATACGGCATAGTCCCGTTACGTTTTCGCTAAGCACAGGATTTCGTTTGTGCGGCATCGCAGAGCTGCCCTTTTGACCTGGGCTAAAAAATTCCTCCGCCTCATAAACCTCGGTGCGTTGATAGTGGCGGATTGCGATAGCGATCTTTTCGCAGCTGGAAGCCAGGATCGCAAGTGCGCTCATCACCTGTGCGTAGCGATCGCGCTGGATGACTTGATTGGACGCGGGAGCGGGCTTTAGCCCCAGATATTCGCACACCAGCTCTTCCAGCTCTAGTGGAGCGTGGGCGAAATTCCCCATCGCACCGCTTATTTTGCCGTAGCTGATGACGCTTTTTGCGTGTTGCAAAAGCTCTAGCGCGCGATTTATCTCATCATACCAGACTGCAAGCACGAGCCCGAAAGTGATCGGCTCGCCGTGGATACCGTGGCTGCGCCCGACCATCAGTGTCATTTTATGCTTCATGGCTTGAGATTTTATCGCGGCTTTTAAATTTTGCACATCCTCAATGATAAGCTCCATGCTTTCTTTGATTTGTAGCGCGACGGCGGTATCGATGCAATCACTGCTAGTCATGCCGTAATGCACGAAGCGGCTCTCCTGCCCAAGGCTCTCACTCACGCTCGTTAGAAATGCAATCACGTCATGCTTGGTGGTCTTTTCGATCTCATCTATCCGCTCGATCCTAAAGCTTGCGTTTTGTAGAATTTTATCTTTATCGCAGTCGCTTATTAGACCTAGTTTATTCCACGCCTTAACTGCTGCGAGCTCGACTTTTAGCCACGCGTCGTATTTGGCTTGCAAGCTCCATTTTTCAGACATCTCTTTTCTTGCGTATCTTTCGACCATTTTAGTAGCCTTTCGGTTAGAATTTCTTGTATAATGATGGCAATAATTATATAAAAATGGGGCTGAAAGTTTAATATGGGTTATGAGAAAAGAAGCCTGGGAAGCTTTGAGGGACGCAAAATTTACGAAATTCTGCTTAGCCTCGGATACGATATGAAATCCGCGCAGCGCATCTGTGACAAGCATCGCGTAACCGATGCAGAGGATCGAAATTTACATAAAAGCTCCATCGCGCACGGAGAAATTTTTTTGATCAATTACAAATGCGAGCCGCGCGGACTGAAGCCGATCTTTGAGTGCGATGCGTTTGCGGCATTTGACAAGCCGAGTGGAATTTTAAGCCATCCGAGCGGGCGCAACTCGCCTTACAATATGTATGACGAGATCTGGTCGCTATACGGGCAGGACGCGTGCGTGGCGCATAGGCTTGATTTAGAAACCAGCGGAATTCTTATTGTCGCCAAGGATAAAGACGCGGCGCGCGAGCTTAAAGAGTGCTTTGAACAGCGTAGAGTGATGAAAAGCTATCTAGCGCTCGTGCGAGGTGATTTGAGAGAGGGCTTGCGAGGTGATTTGCAAAGTGCTGCTTGCAATGGCGAGATAGAGAACTGCTATGCGCTAGGTTCGTATGAAATTTGCGGATCAAAATTTGCGGACGATGCTGTGAGTTTACCAGATAACGTGTCGGATCTGCGCGATACACTAGCTCTAAAAGGAGTAGGCAATAAATTTGGATTTAATATCTTGTCTAATAGTGCGAGTAGGAGATTATGGTGCGATGCTCTATCTGACGGCATGCAAGCTAAATTTGAATTTGGCGCTCCTGCTGGCGATGTTGGCAGCGGATTTGAATTTGATGACTTATCCTGCGGCGTGAGTGATAAGCTTAAACCCGCTATCGCGATGAGTAGCGCGGATAACGGACATAAACCTTACGCCTTATCTGTGGCTAAATCTTTGCCAGCTACTTCTATGGGCTGCGTAAATTTTAAAAAATTTGAGCCTGCAAAATACGCAAAATTTAGCGATAAACTGAAATTTTTAAAGGATTTTGAGGGGTTTGTGATTGATGCTCCGATCGCTCCTAACGACGAGTTTGCCGATCTTAAAATTCGTATGAAAATATCGCGCGACGGTAAGGAGGCGATCACGCTGATACGCCCGCTGCGATATTTCTCGGACATAGACGCTAGCCTGATCGAGTGCTATCCGCTGACGGGTAGGCAGCATCAGATCAGGCTGCATCTATTTGCCGCGGGCGTGCCGATACTGGGAGAGCCGCTGTACGGGCTTTCGCGCGAGCAAGCGGAGTGGATATTGGATAAAAAGATGGATGAGACAGAGCGGATCAGAACGACGGGAGCGCCGAGATTGTTGCTACACGCGAATGCAATTCGCTTTGAACTAGGCGGCGAACGATACGAGATAAAAAGCGAATTTGACGCCGCAAGAGAGTTTTATAATCTCGCGAAAATCGGTAAAATTTAAACAACTCAATAAAATTTTGAGGTGGCGGCGATTATTTTTATGACCATAATTTTGCTTTTGCCGGTTTTTATAAAATTTTGTGCTTACAACGGCATTAATTTATTAATTTCTCATCTATAGTTATTTGAAAATTTTAAGACGATTTTATTTTGCGATGGGCTATATTGGGAAAAAACGTTACGGCTTTAAAAGCAAATAATTCAGCCTGGCTAGACGGTGGGTTTCATATATTTATTTTCGGTAGCGAAGATTGCGGTAAATTTGAGCTCAGAGCGCATAAATATTGGACGTTTCAAGATAAGTTGGGCGGTAGTATAAAAGGATTTTAAATCCGATGTTGATTCTTTTAAAAAAATACAATCAAGAATATGGAATATTTAAAAGAGAATTTGATGAATACGCCAATTTTCTATTTAAGCAAAAGGGCGGGGCGGGAAGCTCTGTTAATTTAGAAAGCTCGACATTGATAGCAAGCATGGGGAGCAAAACGGTAGTTGCTTCTTTTGGGGAATATTGCAAGAGGGTACTTGGTTTGGGCATAGACCATAGCATAGAACAAAAACAAACAATAGAAATATCGCAAGATATTGGCATGAGACTTGGATTGTAATTGTTAATTTCTATGAAAATTCGAAATGCCAAGGGTAGATAAGAAGGAATTCGCAGATG
>NZ_CALIMQ010000229.1 GCF_938045535.1 uncultured Campylobacter sp.
GGCCGCAACACAAAGCGCGACGCAGGTCGAGGCGCAAAATTTAGCGGGTGTAAAACCCTCACAAATCGCGGTAGGTGGGCACAGCGTCGCGACGAATACCGCAGCACGAGCAACACAAAATACGCCGTGCACGGTAAAAGACGTTACTCGCGGGCTAGAAAATCACGACATCAGACTTTACGATATGGAGAGCGCGCTTTTCGTGGGTGCTTGCGAGCGCGCGGACGTGCCGTGGGCGATGATGAAGATCGTAAGCGATCATCTGCGCGGCGAGCGGCTTAGCAAAAGCTTCGTCTATGAGCTCGTAAAGGCGCGCCTGCCGCAAATCCGCGCCGTGATAAAGGGCAAAATTTAACTATGAGTGCGTGCGCAAAAAAAACTTGGCCGAGGGATGAAATTTTAGCCTCGCGCGCCGAATACGACGCGGAATTTGAAGGTATTGCGGAGGCGCAGGAGAAACGATGAAAATAAAAGGCTCTTATCTATGTTTTGCCCTCTTGGCGTGCGCGTGCGTCGCGGCTTGCGCGTATGCCGTAGCGGATATGTTCGCGGATCCGCCCTTGTTGATCTTTTTAGTCCTTTTGCTCGCATTTGCCTGTATCGGGCTATGGCTAAAAGACGCTCTAATAGGCGCGCGCTACCTATTTTACTGCGTCTGCGTGCAACTACTCTTTGCGGCGGCCATATTCGCCATTCATAAATTCCCCGCCATGGCGCAGTTTGTGCGCAGTGCCGAGATAGGCGTGGGCGGTGCAGGCATACCGCTAGGTATCGCTCTGCTCGTGCTACCCGCGTTTTTCTGCGCCCTGCCATATTACTACCGAACGGGCGTCAAAAAAATCCTGCAAAAGCTCATACTCGGCGGAATTTTGATCCTAAACGTCGCTATTACGCTAGCTTACGCCTTCTATTTCGAGCGACTATTCTATGGCGCGATCTGAAATTTCAACGATTTTTAGTGACGGTGCGCGAAATTTAAGTATAATTTGCAAAATTTAAACGAAGCGGAGCAAGATGACGGAGGCGAAAAAGGAGCTGGGCGCGCAGTTTGGCGTGAATATGAGCGAGCGATCGAGCGCGTTTTTGGGCGCGCTATTTGATAAATTTCACTTTTCATTTCAGCAAAAAAAGCAGCTTGCGGAGTTTGCGAGCGATTTTGAGGCGTGGGGCGAGGCGCCCATTTATGAGCTGCTTGCAAGCGAGCAGCGCGGGCTAAATTTTAATAAAGCCAAATTTAATAAAGCAGGGAAAGTCCCAAACGGCGAGCAAATTTTTAATTTCGTGCGCGAAGCCTGGCTGGAGCTAAAGTCGCGCCCGCACTCGTACGCGAGCTTCAAAAGCGATTACGCGCCGAAAAAATTTGAAATTTCCTCCTTTCGCGCGGACCGCATCGCCTTGGGTCGCTGTCCGGTGGCGAGCGAAAACACGCGCTGCTGCAATCTGCTGACGCTAGATGCAGTCAATTCGTGCGGCTTTGACTGCTCCTATTGCGCGATCGGCTCATTTTACAAGCAGGGGAAAATCGGCTTTGACGAGAATTTCGCGGCAAATTTAGCGCGCCTGCGGCTCGATCCTGCGCGCAGCTATCACATCGGCACGGGGCAGAGCTCCGACTCGCTCATGTGGGGCGATCGCTTCGGTATTTTAAGCGCGCTAACGGACTTCGCGGCGCGGCATCAAAACGTGATTTTGGAGTTTAAAAGCAAGTCGAACAATATTCGGTTTTTCCTGCAGCGCGAGATCCCGCGCAATCTCATCGTTACCTTTTCGCTAAATACGCCCGCGATCATAGCGAACGAGGAGCATCTAAGCGCGAGCCTGGATGCGCGGCTGGCTGCAGCCGAAGCGCTCGCGGCGCGCGGCATTTTGGTGGGTTTTCACCTCCACCCGATGGTTTGGTACGAGGGGTGGCGGAGTGATTACGGCGCGCTTTTTGAGCGGCTGCTACGCAGCTTCGATCCAAGCAATGTTGCAATGGTCTCGCTTGGCACGCTTACCTTCATCAAACCCGTCGTAAAAAAACTGCGCTCGCGCGGGCTGCGGAGCAAAATTCTGCAGATGCCCCTTGCGGACGCGAACGGCAAGCTGTCCTACCCGCTGCAGATCAAGCGCGAGCTTTTTAAATTTGCCGCGGACGCGCTTTCGCCGTGGCGGGAGCAGGTGTTTTTCTACCTCTGCATGGAGGATGCGAGCCTGTGGCGCGAGGTCTTGGGGCACGAGTACGAAAGTAACGACGCGTTTGAAGAGGCGATGAAGGCGGCGTATTTCGCAAAGATACGGCAGCGCTAGACGCGCTGTTTGTCGCAGGCGTCGCAGCCTGCACCGATTCGCATGTGGCGCCGAGGATACAGCGCGAAATTTGCGGCAAGCGAGCGGTTAAAATTTAGCGGCACGCCGAGTTTTATAAAATTAAATTTTATAAATCGCGCGGGGCTGGCACAGCGAGCGGCGATGAAATTTTACAAAGCGGCGGCGTAGCAAAACGCCCGCAGGCTAAATTTAAAATTTTACCCGGCGCAGGTCGCGGCACGGATTGTTTAGGCCGCGCAAATTTGGTGGCAAAT
>NZ_CALIMQ010000230.1 GCF_938045535.1 uncultured Campylobacter sp.
GCCTTTGCTAAATATAAGCAACGCAATGATTAAAAAAACAATAGCGGGAATGAGAACTACCCAGTGAATTTTAGCTTTCGCAACTATCTCTTCGCCTTTTAGAAGGTTAGACTCTATGTAACCCATGAAATTATCCTTTAAAAGAAATTAGGATTTGAATTATACCCCCCCCATTAATCTCGGCTTAAATTTCATGCAGTGAGTCGTGTAATGGCGCGGATTGAATGATCGGAATTTGCGCGTAAATTTACATTAATTTTACGCGAATGGCTGCGAAATTTATAGCTAAATTCTGCAAACGAGGCTTTTAAAATTTTAAATTTAGCGGCGCGAAACTGCCCCGCTCACGGCTTGACGATCGCCCTATGCCGCATAAATTTTATCGAAGCCCTAAGGCTTAATGAAGCGTGCGGGGTAAATTTTATAAATGCGCTAAATTTTATAGCCGCGCGATGCGTTTGAAATTTTAGCGCGTGATACGAACTCGCTATGGTTGAGGCAAGCCCTTGTGAATATAAAATTTGTTAGCGCAAAGTGCGAAAAAGCGGCTAGCATGCGAAAAATTTTAAGCTCGCTAGCCTAATTTGAAATTTTACAGCTGCCCGCTCTAAAATCCGAGCGCTTTTTGAATCGCGAGCGTCTGCGCGACGACGCGCTTGAGCTGCTGTAAATTTAACATATTCGGTCCATCCGAAAGCGCGTGGGCGGGATCGGGGTGCGTTTCGTAAAAAAAGCCGTCCACGCCCACGGCCGCCGCCGCTCGCGCAAGGTACGGCACAAAGCGCGAGTCGCCGCCGCTCGTAGCGCCGATACTAGGCATCTGCACGCTGTGCGTCGCGTCGAAAATCACCGGCGCAAACTCGCGCATAATCGGCAGCGAGCGCATATCGACGATCAAATTTCCGTAGCCGAATGTGCTACCGCGCTCAGTGAGCCAAACGCCGTAGCGGCGCGCCAGATCGTACATATCGCCGCCGCTTGGTTGTGGCGCGCTTTGAGCGGCCTGTGTATTGCTAGATGCTGCACCGCTTTGCGGGGTATAAGCCCGTGCGCTGCGGGTTTGCAGGACCTTTTCGACGCTGTGTTTCATCGCCTGCGGCGATAAAAACTGGCCTTTTTTGATGTTTACTACCGCTTGCGTGCCGGCTGCGGCGACGAGC
>NZ_CALIMQ010000231.1 GCF_938045535.1 uncultured Campylobacter sp.
TAGTTTTGATTGGGACGGAGTTACAAAAGGAGTGGATAAAAACTTTATAGCTGGCGCAAACGGTCATTATTTAAAAGAGGATCCAGATACTTCGGCGGGTGCCTTTTATCTAAATAGCTCCAAATCGACTCTAAAACTACCTAAGGGTATTACTAAAGATGATATCGTTTTTGCAGCTTTGTATTGGCAAGGTAACGTAAGAGAGGCAAGAGAGCTTATCAATGAGGGATGGGATAAATACGTAGGAAATGGCGACGGAGTTAAGTTTGCGAAATGGTATAAATGGGCTAAGCTTAGAATGAAAAGCTCAAAAAGTGCAACAAGTACTGCTCCTATAGATATCCCGAGGGATAGATGTAACGGTGTAGCCGGCTGGAATTATAGGGAGAATGCTAGCTATAGAAATCTTCCTAACCCTCGGAAGGTAGAGATGCGTTTGGAATACGGCTGCTTTGCAGATATTACGGATAAAGTGAAGGCAAACTTTGTTGATTACTCTGATAGTATAGATTTTACCGTAGGAAACATAGTAGCTAGCGATGGTAGGGATAATGCCGGCGCAGCCCTTATTAATGGTGAATTAAAAAATATTAGACTCGGTATGTGGGGCGGCTGGGGTGTAATCATAGTATATGATAAGACCTTGGACTCTAGAAATAAGCTAATGGCGGATTTGCAAAGCCCTGCTAATCCTGTGGGTGTAGCGAAACCATTTACTTACGCAGAAGCTGCAAAATTTAAAAACGATTATTACAAACCTAAAAATGTAACCGTATATGGTGACTTTATAGCTATTACACCTTGGGCGGGCGCAAATGAATCTATAAACGTAAAAGCCGAGTTAAAAGGCTTTTACACTCCTAGGAGCGGTCGCGTTAATGCTAAGCTTAGTTTTTTAGGTTTTGGTGGCGAGGCGAAACTTGGACCTGAAATGAGCGGCAATGATAAGACGAAGGAATTTTTTAGAGTAGAGAATAAAAAAGCGGGCGGTAAAATGGATACTTTATATACTCCTAATGCCGCTTGGTCTAATGGAATAAACGCATTGGCTCAAATCGGAAGCGAATGGTATTCTAATATATTCGGCGGTACCATTATGAGGCTAAGAAGCGAAAATGGTGGATATGCTGCGATACCGGAAATCCTAAGAGGTAAGCATTACGAGGGAGCGGATCAGGCAGCCGCCGTGGATTTAGATGAATTTGATATAAGCGATAAAATGGGCTACGGGCAATCAAGTATAAAGTTGGAACTGGGTGGTACGTATAACTCAACAAACAACCAATCCGATCAAAACTTTATAAGTATGATAGCAATATCAGTAGATCTGTATGTTCCTCAACTATGCTATCAGTATGAGGTATATAATGCCGCTAACTGGGTAAAATTCTTTAGAACTAAAGATGAAGATCCGCAGAATGGCAAAGTTATCGGTAGCAGATATAGTAAGACTGAGATTGACGACAATAAGCCAGAGCAGATCAAAAATCCAGTAGTTGCGGGCGAGCATATCTACTATAGAATGAAATTCGAAAACAGACTAAATGGTGGTAATAGCGAGGATGCTGTAGGTGCAGTAGTGTCAATCGATTTTGCTCAGGCAGGCGCTGCCTATACCAAAGATAGTTCTACTATAAATAATGAACTAGCCATAAACGATCCTATCACTACCACTACAAATACCATACCTGCAGCGGCTGCAGAGAAACTGGTCTATCTACGCGATGGTCAAAAGGGTGCATATAAGACGATGAAAGATGTCATAAATGGCGGCACCCCAAATGTTACGGATCCTATCTATAATGATAGGCAATTTACGACGCTAGATAATAATGTCTTAAAATTCTATATCGGCGAGGGTGCAGGAGAGATAAAAGCTGGCACGACTACTCCGGTGGGCGGTCTAATGAGACCAGGTAAGGCGGCGTATGGTGAGTTTAACGCTACCGTTAATACCGGTGCAAAAATTCTTCAAGCTCCTGCCGTGACATTAAGCTACAAGATGAGTCTAGATATCGGCGGCGGTCAGCGAGTCGTCCTAGATATGGATAGTGCCTCTGAACTTGAGCTATGCGATGCAACGAAGGTTTCTAAAAGTGTTGATATCCAGCCGCTAAGTGGTTTGCAAGTAGTAAATAAGAATTTTAGTAATAGCGACGACGATGATAGGCTATATACTCAAATCTCTGATAAGCCTTTCGATGCGAAACTCATCTTTAGACCAGATTACGAGAGCCAATATTGTAAGTCTTATGATGATAAAACCGGTAAATGTACAGATTATATCGGTGCGGCTGCGAATTCTCCTTACTTTAAAAAAGATCCTAATACAGGTAAGCTCGTATATATCGGTAGCAAGGATAGAAAGCTTGAGAAATTTGGCTTGGGAGGAAAATTATATTTGTCCGTCATCAGGGCAAAAAATGCTGCTACTACGTCAGACAAAGTCAGTGAGGATGATAAGAAAAATAGCGTAGTTTATGCATGCCGATCAGTAACTGATACCTTAAAAATTCCGTTTAAGCTAAATGGCGATTCCTATTCTGTAGATAAGGAATTAGATTTTAAAAATAAGAGCATTTTAACTCTAAATAATATAGAGATAGGTGATGCGTATCAAGGTCTTACATTTATGCTTAGTTATCGTCCTGACGAGCAAGCTACCTCGAGATCCGATTTAGATAAGTATATAAAAGATAAGGACTTAAACAGTGAGGATCCTAAGGCTTACTATTTAGAGCTTAAAAAATGGGAGCTTAAGAAGCAATACGGGTATTGTGAAGCCAATGAAGATTTTGATTGGTGCAATAAAAGTCTGACTGCGGAACAAAAGAAGGATATCTGGGATAATATTATACAAAAGAAGCTGGATGAGCTTAAAAATAGTATAGATACGGCTAGCAATGAGTTCGGAATTAAAATGTCAAAAGACGGCTCGTTCCATATATGCGGTAGCGATAACTTCGTACTCCGCCCTGCGTATTTCAAAGTAGATACCGATGCGCTAAATAATTCCGGTAAATATAGCAAGATCGTAGATACTACCGCTAGTGGCGATATAACTAAAAAAGGCGTTAGTACCGATGTTTATAATCCTACCGAACTTCGCGTGGGTGGTGACTATGAGCAGAACGCAGATATTTTAGCGCACGTAATATCAGCTAGAAGTTACAGCGATAACGGCGTACCTAACTATAC
>NZ_CALIMQ010000232.1 GCF_938045535.1 uncultured Campylobacter sp.
CGTCACATCCTTTGTTTTGCTCGGTGCACAGGAGGACGCCGCGGCGCATCTCGGCGATCTTTCACCAAGCGTTAGCGACGTGAGATTTAGCGACGTCGCGGGCATCAGCGAGGTCAAGGACGAACTCATAGAGATCGTGGATTTTTTAAAAAATCCCGCAAAATACAGAAATTTCGGCATCAAGCTGCCGAAAGGAATTTTAATGATCGGCGAACCCGGCGTCGGCAAGACCCTTATCGCAAAAGCCGTAGCGGGCGAGGCGGATGTGCCGTTTTTTTACCAAAGCGGCGCAAGCTTCGCCGAGGTCTTTGTGGGTGTCGGTGCCAGGCGGGTTCGCGAGCTGTTTGCGAAGGCAAAATCCTGCGCACCCGCGATTATTTTTATCGACGAGATCGACGCAGTCGGCGGCAAGCGCGGTATCGGGCGCAACGACGAGCGGGAAGCGACGCTAAATCAGCTGCTAACCGAGATGGACGGATTTGAGGAAAACAGCGGCGTGATGGTAATCGGCGCAACCAATAAAATAAATTTGATCGACGATGCGTTATTGCGCTCGGGGCGCTTTGATAGGCGCGTTTTTATCGGGCTTCCGAACTACAAAGACCGCATCGAAATTTTAAAAATTTACCTCGAGGGCAAAAGATGCAGCGCGAATATCAACAAAGTAAGTCGCCTCTGCGTGGGCTTTAGCGGCGCAGGAGTAGCGACGCTGGTAAATGAAGCGGCGATCAACGCTCTTAAACGCGGCAGCGATACGATCGAGCTTAGCGATTTTGAAAACGTGCGGATGAGGGTCTTTTACGGCGTACAAAAAAGTAGAATTCTAACCGAATACGAAAAGGAGATCCAGGCGTTCTATCAGGGCGCGAAGGCGCTTAGCGCGTATTGGTATTCGTTTGATTTCGAAAAGATCGAGCTTTTAAACGATAAATTTTTAAACGAGGATTTCGAGATCGAATCCAAAACGCAAATTTTAAATCAAATCAAAGTGCTTTTAAGCGGCATGGCGGCGCTACAGATCCATAAAAACGACGCCTTTTCAAATTCCGCTAGCGACGTAAAGCAGGCTATCGCGCTGGCGCAAAAGATGGTTTTCGAGCTTGCGATGGGCGATAGTTTCACCCCTAGTGCGCAGAGCGTGAATAAAATTTTGCAAGATTGCTACGACGAGGTAAGCGAGATAATCCGCACGATGCAGGATAAGCTAAATCAAATTTCAAAGCAAATTTTCGTCTATGAGTTCATCACTTTTGAGGGGGTGCAAAGT